>NZ_JAUSCG010000034.1 GCF_030651615.1 Methanocalculus sp. | reverse complement strand
TTATCTGAAGAACACAGGCTTAAAAGCTTCCCGATTCTTCGATACAGCGATATTTGCGCTTAAAAAGAATATTTCAATAAGTGAGTTACGAATAACGTCCTTTACGAGCTTAGATTGCGAAAAGAACGATATAAAAAATGGGCCTGTCCGGATTCGAACCGGAGATCTTCGCCGTGTAAGGGCGACGTCATAACCAGCTAGACCACAAGCCCTCTGTGATTCCTATAGATATTGCCGCGAGTTAATTAAAGACTGCCGATCCGAAACACAAATAGGAGGGGGATTTCCCTTATCCGGGAAACCCATTCAGATAAAACCAAACGACTTCAGCGTGACCTCGGGGTTGACGGCACCAACATGGTAGACCGCACCCTCAGAAAGTTCGTTGATGATAACCTCTGCCGGTGAGAAGAGCGAGGTATCGATCTGGTAGAAGTCATAATTTGCCTCTTTGAAGATCTCATTGAAGGGCTTTCCATAGCCTTTCGAGGTGTTGCTTGGGATTTTATCGAGATAATCCTTGATCTCCGGCGCATTCATCGTCAGGCAGATTCTGCCATGGTAGATGGTTGCATCGTTTGTCACACCCATTGCAAGCTTCGGTCCGCGAACCGGCGGAACAGGGGCCGTTCCAAAGCCGGAGATGATCTTCTTCGTATCAAATCCAAGCTCATTTAACTTGTAGATCGCAGTCTCAACACAACGACCGGCGACCTGAACAGATCCGACCATTGAAGAGGTCGGTGCGACGACTGCAGCAACATTTTCAACCTCTACCTTACAGGCATCTGCAATCTTCTTCATCACTTCGCCGTTTGGAAGCGTGTCTGACTCAAGGCAGATCACAGCTGCGTCAAACTCATCCTCATACTCGATCACTTCGAAGGTGTGTTTCGGCTTCAGCGAGAGCGCACGGGCAGGGCCGCTCCCCATCGCAAAGTAGTTCCCTTCCTTCACAGTCCATCCGGCCTTCTGCGCACCAAGACAGGAGATTGCAGGGAAATCCGTATTGATATCAATGAAGGGCATGGGGAAGGAGCCGATCTCTCCCATACGGAATGTGACCTCGCCAAGGCCTCCCATACAGATCCGGGTGAAGTATTCACCAGCACCATATCCACCAGGCACGCTCACACCGCAATCCACAATACGCGATCCATTATCGAGTTCGTGGTAGGCGACATTGAGGAGATCTGAGATTTCTACAAGCTCTTCAAAGAGATCCAATCCAAGTTCGTTAACACTGACCATATAATCCCTCTAGCATCAATAATGAGTGAGGAAGAATAGATAAGAGTTACCAAATGAACTCCATCAACCAACCTCGGCAAGGACCGTCTCAGGATCAAACCTCAATGTGATCAACCGCGTCCTTCCCCTGCCGGATCGGTAATCCAGATTTATCAACCGGATTGTATCCAGTTTTTTAATGATCTCATAGTATCTCGTATAACCAAGGCTCATCTTCTCCAGAACTCCGCTATGGACACCACCCGCAGAGGTCTCAACGCCATCTCTGCTCATCGATCCGATAACAGAGAGCACCACCTTCTCATCATCCCGGAGAGATCGGACAAGAGAAGAGAGATGGAAGCGCTGGGAGACCTCATATGCCCTGCTGACATCTTCCCGGTTAACCGATTTTCGTGCGTCCCTCTCCGCTAACAGACCGGCGCGCTTCAGAAGATCGATACCGACACGGAGATCCCCCACCCTCATCGTCTGATCGACCACCAGATGAAGAACCTCATCTGATACAACCCCTGGATAAAAACCCTGAGACACCCTCATTCTGAGGATCTCTTCCACCTCTGCTGCTGTATAGGGAGGAAAGAAGACCTCTGTCGGGCGGAGGACTGAGGCAACCCGTGCATCAAATGCTGTCACCGGATTAACATCCATATCAGAGAAGATCACAATTGCAGAGACCCTGACAGTTTCATATGCCTCGTGAGCACGGAGGAGAGGGTAGAGGACATTGTTAATCTCATTTTCATGGAGAAGATAATTCGCATCATCAAGACAGACGATTAACACCAGATCATCCTTCACCAGAAGCCGACAGACCGCATCATAGACCTGCTTAAAACTTGTTCCTGAAGCCTGGGGGAGATGGCCGGCAAGTCGTTTATAAATTCTGGCAAGGATCGCATACCGGGTATTATCAATCTGACAGTTCACATGAACAGGCACGATCTTTTTTGTATTCCCCTCAATCTCCTCAAAAAGTTTCTTCACCGTCGTCGTCTTCCCGGTACCCGGAGGGCCGCGGCAGAGGGACTTTAACGGCCGGCCACCCCGGAGTGCAGGCTGAATCTGAAATGAAAGGTCAGCAATCTGTTGTTCACGAAAGAGGAACTCATCAGGGATAAAATCGATCTCAAAGACCATAGGGTCACGAAAGAGCGTTTCATCCCACATCAGCAACCTCTTTGACATAACAGTCCTCCCTCCTCTTCAGTTCTTGTTCATACACTTTTTACAGAGTGTTTTATTCATAAAGAGGTGACTGACGTCATGCTGAACCTTATTCACCCCGGCGCCACATGCCTCACAGACGAATAACCCGACAGCTTGTTTTACAGAAGAGGTATCCTCTTTCTCCGGAGGAGCAACCGCATCTTCTCTAACCTCAGATGAAGCAGCCTCTTCCAAAGGAGGAGATTCCGGAGACGGAAGAACAGGCTCGGGAGCATCAACACCCGAAAGATCATGACCAGTCTGTATCTCCATCACCTCATCACCCGTGACCGGGCAGGAGGCAATTGAGCCTGCATCTGCCTCTCCAGGGTGAAGAGAGCCAAAGACCCTGCGCCTGTAGTGATCCACACGCTCTGCCGTCACAGGATCCTCCCGGCCAATCCCGGCAAGCACACCATCGAGGAACCCGGTAAGTTCTGAGACATCCTCGTCCGACTCAACCTCGCCGGTCACATCGAACCTGATATTTTCATAATTATCAAGGTTGATCGTGATGCCGATCGTCATCTGTTTACGGGAACCCATACATTCACTATCCCCTCACGGAGGAATAAGGTTTTGCGGAAGAACCATCCCCCTTCAAGATCCACATACAGATGGCAGATGATGAGAGTTACCCCCGCTGACATTCCGGATGATGACGCAGGGATCTGATGCCGCTTATTCTGAAAAGAGCAGAGGGAGAAGATCCGGACCCCGGATCTGTCCAAATGAACCCTTTTCGGCCTCCCGCTCAGAGTACCTGCGTGTATCGTCACGACCTTTACCGATGATTGCAAAGGGAACAGGATCTCTTGTATGTGTCTTAAGCCGGATTGGCGTCGGGTGATCCGGAAGAACACAGATGATCCCATTAAAACTATCAAGAGCGATACCAATCGCCTCATCAAGCCGCTCAATAGCTTTTACCTTCTCTTCAAGGCTACCTAAATGACCTGCCTCATCGGGTGCCTCAACATGAACATAGACAAAGTCGAGCCTCTTCAGCGCGTCAAGAGCATACCGAATCTTACCATGATAGTCGGTATCAAGATATCCTGTTGCTCCGGGCACCCTGATTAACTCCATGCGAGCAGACCGTGCGATACCAAAGAGGAGATCCACTGCTGATATCATACCACCAGAGAGACCAAACATCTTCTCAAATGAGGGTATTGAAGGAGTTTTTCCCCCACTCCAGGGCCATATCGAAGTAGCCTCCGGCAGACCCCTCCGCGCACGCCCACTATTCACGGGATGGCCGGCAAAGACCTCCTCTGAAACAGCCATACACCTCCGCAATATATCTGCATCATCTCCCTGAGGCAGATAAGGTTCGATCTCTTCCCCTACGATATCATGCGGAGGAGTGGATCTGCCGCCACGCCCATGATGAAGAACAAGCAGGTTTCTGTAACTGATCCCGGGGTGGAGACTGACCTCAGGCAGAGCCTCCTGGAGCGATTCAAAGAGTTGTTTTCCCTCATCGCTCGATATATGCCCGGAAGAGAAATCTTCCATCACACCGTTTCGCACTGTCACCAGATTGCACCGGTATGCGATATCATCCTCTGTGAGATCCACACCCATCGATACCGCCTCAAGCGGACCTCGCCCGGTATAGTAAAGTGCCGGATCATATCCGAGAACCGAAAGGTTTGCAATATCAGATCCCGGCTCAAAACCATCAGGAACAGTCTCAAGGAGACCCATCCGCCCTTCACGGGCGATCGTATCCATATGTGGGGTGTAGGCATATTCAAGGGGCGTCTGCCCACCAAGCGCCTCTATTGGCTCATCCGCCATTCCATCCCCGAGGATGAGGAGGTATTTCCTCCGCCCTTCCCGCTCTTCATCCGGATACATGATAGATCTAGATTCATCCGTAGTATCATTAAAAGTCTCTTTAGCGCACATGATGTATCTGTGAAACCAGATATCTCACCCGGCGAAGCAATCGGCATCTTTCTTCGTGGACTTCTTATGGGCGGATCAGACATCATCCCCGGCGTATCGGGCGGAACAATGGCCTTCATCACCGGAATCTACGGCAGACTCATCAATGCAATTGCAGCGGTCCGGCCACAGACGGGCATTCGTCTGCTGCGCGGCGACATTGAAGGTTTCAAACAGGATTTTAAGACAATTGATCCGGTATTTCTTACCATCCTTCTTGCCGGGATAGGCACTGCTACACTCCTGATGTCACGGGCGATCCTTCATATCCTTGATGCCTATCCTGGTGAGGCATTCGGACTCTTCCTCGGGATCATCGTTGCATCATCAGTTTTGATCGCTTTCCAGATCGAATCGGCAAAGAGCCATGCATTCCTCTTCGTCATTGCAGGATTGTGTGTGGGATATCTGATCGGTGGCCTCCCGACCGGATCATTTGGCCATTCGCTCCCCATGATCTTTATAACCGGAATGATAGCACTCTGCGCGATGATCCTCCCCGGCATCTCAGGGGCGTATCTTACCCTCGTACTCGGCCAGTATGAATATCTTCTTCAGGCGATCAGAAATGTCTCCATCCTGGAGATTATCACATTTATCGCAGGTGGTGTAATAGGCATCCTCCTCTTTTCACGCGCACTCCGCTACCTCCTCGACCACTACACCGCCGCCCTCCTGGCCTTCCTGACAGGTATTATGCTCGGATCAACCCGTACACTCCTTGACAGGATCAATGAAGCAGGCGGCTATACTCCGGGCGTTATCCTCGCCTGCATCGCAGGTGTGATCCTCATAGGAATGGTTGAGTATCTCAGGCAGCAGAAGAAAGAGAAAATAATTCACAGGAGTGTATAGAGTCGGATCTCTTCATCCACCGTAGCAGATCAAAAAAAATGCGCTTACCTGGAGGTGCGGCACTCAAGAATTAATGTGTGATGCACAAAAGGGGTTATAATTTAATAAATTCATCAATAGTTAAACCAGCTTCATTAATAATAGCCCGGAGAGTTCCTTTTGGAATATCCATACCGGAATGATTTGGAACAATCGTTCTTCTTTTTGTTATAGGATTGTACCAGATCTCATGGCTCCCTTTTGCCTGCCGATCAAATACAAAACCTGAAGCCTTTAACCTTCGAATGACCTCTCGGGCTGATAATGAAGGAAGTTTAATCATTCGATCATACCGTTACACTGACAGGAATCTTAACATTTTTAATTATTTTTTTTGAAGAAACCAGATGCTCAGGAAGGGGGTCACCATGTTCAAGATATGATTCTATCAGTTTACGGGCTACATCCTGTGCAATCTCCATTGTTTCACTGATGGTTCTTCCCTGAGCAATAAGTCCCTGAATAGTGTCACTTGTTGCAAGATATCCTCCTTCATCAAGTTTCCGGATAGTTATTGATAGCATATATTCGGACATTGTATCTTCATCACCCTCCTGATTGTTCTGTTATCATATACTTCTTCACGTGTATACAAATTTGCATCGAACCCGGTGATCCGTGTCGCGAAATCAATTGCAACTATTCCGCCGGATATTCACGGATTTGGTTCTTCCTGAGGACGTTCTTTCACGGCTGTAACCGACCGTATGCACCAGGTTAGATTGGGTTTTCCGGTGGTGGACTTCCATCGCAATCATATGGCTATATAATCGGGGAAGAACAGTTCATCGTTATGCAGCCCTACCCTCGCGGCACTGGATTTTTTCGTGGACAAAAAAAGAGATTCTTCTCACTTACATACGAGAGCCGGTGAACTCGGAAAGCCCTGCCAGTACTGCCTCTCGTACACTCTCTTCTGACCCTATACCCGGCTTCCACCCCAGATCCATAATCTTCTGAACAGAAAGGAGCATCTTTGGAACATCCCCAACCCAGCCGCGGTCTCCACCGGTGAAGACGAATTCAACATCAGAGAGTCCCATCTCAGAGACGACGATCTCTGCCAGCGAGACGACATCAATCCAGTCGGTTGATCCGATATTATAGAAGTTGTACAACTCAGGACCATGCTCTGCAGCAAAGATCATCCCATCCACACATGCCCCGACTGAGAGGTATGACTTTGTCTGTGTTCCATCACCAAGAATCTCAAGTTTTGTTGGATCACGACGAAGTTTTCTGATGAAGTCAAAGATCACTCCGTGATTGCTCCGGGCTCCGATGATGTTTGCGAACCGGAAGACCGAGCCTTTTATCTTATAGGTATGGCAGTACGATGCGATCATCGCTTCAGATGCAAGTTTACTCGCACCATAGACTGAGATTGGAATCATCGGGGAATACTCTTCAGGAGTCGGTATAATCGATGCCTCACCATAGACCGTGGAGGTTGAGGTGAAGACGAACTCGGGCACCTTATACTCCCTCATTGCCTCAAGCACACGGACAGTAGCAATGACATTATTTTCATATACCGGGTATGGATGTGCCGCACTCCCCCGTACATCGGGATCGGCGGCAAGATGAAAGATCCGATCTGCTCCCTTGCACACACCCTGCCAGCCGTCTGCGAGGAGATTAGCGACCACCAGTTCAACCTTTCCTGTGTTTATATGCCCCTCGATATGCGCACGGCTCCCAGACGAGAGTGAATCAATCACAAGAACCCGGTCACCACGCTCCACCAGCGCATCGACGAGATGAGATCCGATAAATCCGGCACCGCCGGTCACGATACTGAACATTATACACTAATAGGTTAGGTAGACAATTAAGTACGTTATGTTCATCGGCATCGATCACGGGACGACAGCAATCCGCTTCGCCTCAGCAACCGACGAATTCAAGATAAGCCGCAGTGAAGCACGGGAATTCACCATTAATGATCTGGCACGCCTGGGTCGAATCGATGAGATAGAAGGGATCGCCCTCTGCTACTCGATGGGCGACAACTTCACTGCAATCACCGATATCACCCGCCTCAGCAACCGTGGAGTCGTAACACAAAAAGGTGCAGGTGAGCATGTAGGTGGCGGCACACGCGTCTTTGATGAGGTCGCAGCATCCGGTATTCCTGCTGTTGCGATACCTGGAATCCATCGTGGATCAGACACCGATCCCAGGTTCAAAGCATACTCCCACCAGACAAGTCCGGAGAAGATCGGAATCGCTTATCACGTCTCAAAAGATCTCGGAGATACCTTCGTTGTTTCTGATACCAGTTCAAATACCGTCACTCTCCTGATAAAAAATGGGAAGATCACCGGGGCATTTGATGCCTGTATCTTCGCGCCGGGAACGAAGCATGGCGCCCTTGACGTTGACGCTATCAGAAGAGTAGATTCTCATCTTGAGACGGCAAATGAGGCATTTATGCATGCTGGGGTCTCAAGCACCATGGCAGAAGACCTCCGGATCAGAACGATCGCAATGTTCGCCGCAATGGAGATCGCATCGATGCTTCTCCTTGCCCCGGATGCAAAAGTCGCACTTGCCGGGTCCTGTGCCCCTTCGATCGCAGATGAGGTGCAATCACTCCTACGATCAGATATTGCAGTCTATGATGAGTGGTCAGCATCACGTGGCCTTTCGATGATCGCAGAAGATATTGCATGCGGTAAAAAAGAGATTCTCGGGATTCCAGTGGATATTTAAGAACCATCATACGAGTAAAACTACACTTTTCACCCCATGCCGTAATTATATATGATTAATCGTGTAAGATTATATGGGGTTTATTCTTGAGAGAGTTACGCATCCATGGAAGAGGGGGGCAGGGCTCCGTCACCGCGGCTGAACTGATTGCAGTCGCCGCATTTCAGGGCGGCATTTATGCCCAGGCCTTCCCCGCCTTTGGTGTCGAACGGCGTGGCGCCCCGGTGCAGGCGTTTGTTCGATTTAGTGATGAGACGATCCGACTTCGCAGTCAGGTGTACGAGCCTGACTACATCATTGTGCAGGACAGCACGCTGATAAAAGACATTAATGTCTTTGCCGGAATGAAACCAGGCGGAGTTGCGATCATCAACACCGAGAAACCAGGCAAGTACAAGGCACCTGAAGGTGTCCGTATCATCATAATCGATGCAACGAAGATTGGACTCGAAGAGATCGGACTGCCGATTGCAAACACTGCCCTGATGGGTGCATTCGCTGCTGCAACCGGTGAGATTGAGTTTTCAGCTCTTGAAGACGCACTTCGCGGACGTTTTGAGGGGAAACTTGCCGATACGAACATCCGGGCTTCCCAGAGAGCGTATGAGATGGTTAAAGGAGGGAGTGCATAATGCCGCTTAATATCGGATGCACCGCCAGGCCGGGGAGAGGAAGGGACAACAAGACCGGATCATGGCGGGTATTCTACCCGATCTTTTCGAAAGAGAAGTGTACCGGATGCGGGATCTGTTCCCTCATCTGCCCTGAAGGATGTATCGAGAGGATCAATGAGAAAGAGTATATTCCCGACCTCGACTACTGCAAGGGCTGCGGCCTCTGTGCAGAAGAGTGTCCTGGAGAAGCAATAGCGATGGAGAAGGAGGAGAAATAATGAAAGAGATACTTGAGGGATCACATGCGATCGCTGAGTCGGTCCGGCTCTGCCGCCCACAGGTTATACCTGCATACCCAATCACTCCCCAGACCCATATCGTTGAGGCCCTCGCGGAGATGGTGGCAGACTGCCGTCTCAAGGCAGAGTATATCTGTGTTGAGAGCGAGTTCTCTGCACTCTCAGCATGTATCGGAGCATCTGCTGCGGGATCAAGGACCTATTCTGCAACGACATCACAGGGGCTCGCCCTGATGTTTGAGGTCTGCTTCAATGTTGCAGGGATGCGTCTGCCCATTGTGATGTCGATTGCAAACCGCGCTCTGAGCGCCCCGCTCTCCATCTGGAACGATCAGCAGGATTCAATCGCGCTTCGGGATTCGGGCTGGATACAGCTCTATGCAGAAGATAATCAGGAGGCACTCGATCTCCATATTCTTGCATATCGGATCTGCGAAGATCATGAGATTCTCCTCCCGGCATTCGTCTGTTTTGACGGATTCATCCTCTCACATACCTATGAACCGGTGGAGATGCCGACACAGGAAGAAGTTGACGCATACCTTCCGGCCTTTACACCCTATCAGAGACTCGATACAAAGGATCCAATCTCCTTTGGGATGTATGCAACACCTGACTATTACATGGAGTTCAGATATGAGAACCAGCGGGCGTTGCTACGGGTAAAAGAGGCTCTCCAGAAATATGGCGCACTCTTTGGTGAACACTTCGGCCGTGACTATTCCGCACTTGTCGAAGGATATCAACTCGATGATGCCGAGATCGCATTCGTCGCCATGGGTTCGATCTGTGGAACAACCAAAGATGCAATAGACGAGATGCGGGCTGAAGGCAGGAAGGTCGGCCTTCTTAAAATCCGGTGTTTCCGCCCGTTCCCATCAGATGAGATCGCAAGCGCCCTCTCCCATGTGAAGACGGTGGCGGTCCTTGATAAGAATATATCACTCGGATCGAAGGGTGCTATAGGTCTTGAGATAAAGGATGCTCTCTACGGTTCATCCATCGACGTCTACGACTACATTATCGGCCTCGGCGGTCGGGACATCCGAAAGAAGGACATCAAAGCGATCGTTGACCTTGCCGAGAAAGGCAGCGGTGATATGTTCTATGGACTGCGCGAGGAGTTGTTGTAAATGGTTGACAAAACGATAGAACATTTTGAATGCGGACACCGTGCCTGTGGCGGGTGCGGTGCTTCAAGCGCGGTCAGAATGATCTTAAAAGGTGCCGGGGAGGATGTGATCGTTGTATCACCAACCGGCTGTCTTGAGGTCTTCTCGACACCCTACCCTGAGACCGCATGGAAGGTGCCATGGATT
>NZ_JAUSCG010000033.1 GCF_030651615.1 Methanocalculus sp. | reverse complement strand
TGATTAAGATCGATGGTGATAACGTCATCATCCAGGTCTACGAAGATACCTCAGGCATCAAACCCGGTGAGCCCGTCTCAAATACCGGCCTGTCACTCGCAGTTGAACTGGGCCCCGGCCTCCTTACCAGTATTTATGATGGTATTCAGCGGCCTCTTGAAGTCCTCGTCGAGAAGATGGGCAACTTCATTGAACGTGGAGTTACCGCCCCCGGTCTTGACCGCTCGAAGAAGTGGGAGTTTAAACCTGTCGTCAAAGCAGGTGACCACGTCGTAGCAGGTCAGATCATTGGTGAGGTTCAGGAGACGAACAAGATGCACCGGGTCATGCTGCCGCCAAATGCAAAAGGCGGTGTCGTGAAGGAGATCAAATCAGGATCTTTCACCGTCGAAGAGACGGTCATCATCCTTGAGGATGGAACGACCTACCCGATGATGCAGAAGTGGCCTGTGCGTGTGCCCCGCCCGGTAAAGGAGAAGAAGAACCCAAAGATCCCGCTGAACACCGGTCAGCGTATCCTTGATGGTCTCTTCCCGATCGCAAAAGGCGGGACCGCCGCTATTCCGGGACCATTTGGATCCGGAAAGACGGTTACCCAGCAGCAGCTTGCAAAATGGTCCGATGCAGAGATTGTCGTCTATATCGGCTGTGGTGAGCGTGGAAACGAGATGACCGAGGTACTGACAGAGTTCCCGCATCTTGACGATCCAAAGACCGGAAAGCCCCTGATGGAGCGGACGGTTCTCATTGCAAACACCTCAAACATGCCTGTGGCAGCCCGTGAAGCATCGGTGTATACCGGCATCACGATCGCGGAATACTTCCGTGATATGGGCTATGATGTCTCCCTGATGGCAGACTCGACCTCACGCTGGGCAGAAGCGATGCGTGAGATCTCAAGCCGTCTTGAAGAGATGCCTGGTGAAGAAGGGTATCCTGCATATCTTGCTGCCCGGCTCTCAGAGTTCTACGAGCGTGCAGGTCTTGTCGATACACTCTCCGGTCGCCAGGGTTCCGTCTCCGTCATCGGTGCGGTCTCTCCACCCGGTGGTGACTTCTCTGAGCCGGTTACTCAGAACACCCTCCGTATTGTGAAGGTCTTCTGGGCACTGGATGCGAAGCTGTCACAGAGGCGTCACTTCCCGGCTATCAACTGGCTGAATTCGTACTCTCTGTACCTTGATCAGCTTCAGGACTACTATGACGAACATGTCTCCCCTGAATGGAATAAACTCCGCTCATGGGCGATGGAAGTTCTTCAGAAGGAGTCAGAGCTTCAGGAGATCGTTCAGCTCGTCGGATCCGACGCACTGCCCGAGTCAGAGCAGATCACCATCGAAGTGGCACGGATGCTCCGTGAGATCTTCCTCCAGCAGAATGCCTTTGATGATGTCGATACCTACTGTGACATGACCAAGCAGTTCGATATCATGAAGGCGATCAAGATGTATGCTGATCTTGCGTATGCTGCACAGACTGCAGGTGTTGCCCCCCCACAGATCATCAGTGTGAAGGCAAAGTCCGATCTTCCGCAGATCAAGTTCGTCCGCGACTACAAGCCGATGCTTGAACAGATTCTGAAGAGCATGGAATCTGAGTTCACAATACTGAGGGCAGGAGCATGAAGGAATATAAGACGGTTTTAAAGATCGCAGGCCCGCTCGTCTTCGTTGAGAAGACCGAGCCGGTCGGGTACCAGGAACTGGTCAACATCGTGCTCTCCGATGGAACAGTGAAGCGTGGTCAGGTCCTTGATACAAGCGACGACATCGTAGTTGTGCAGGTCTTTGAGACGACTGCCGGTATCGGCAGGGACTCGGGGATTCGATTCCTCGGTGAGACGATCAAGATGCCGGTCGGCAAGGATATGCTCGGCCGTATCCTCTCCGGTGGCGGAAAGCCCATCGACGGCGGTCCTGAGATCGTTCCTGAGAAGCGGCTTGACATCACCGGTGCTGCGATTAACCCGTATGCACGTGGCAACCCAAAGGATTTCATCCAGACAGGTATTTCCACAATCGACGGTACAAACACCCTCGTCCGTGGACAGAAGCTCCCGATCTTCTCAGGATCTGGTCTTCCCCACAATGATATCGCACTGCAGATCGCCAGGCAGGCAAAAGTGCCCGGCTCAACCGAGTCGTTTGCTGTGGTCTTTGCGGCGATGGGTATCACCAAAGAGGAAGCCAACTACTTCATGCAGGACTTTGAGCGGACAGGCGCACTTGAGCGTGCGGTCGTCTTCTTAAACCTTGCAGATGATCCGGCAGTTGAACGTATCATCACCCCGCGTCTTGCACTGACGACTGCTGAGTACCTTGCATACGAACTTGGATACCATGTGCTCGTCATCTTAACCGACATGACCAATTACTGTGAGGCGCTCCGTCAGATCGGTGCTGCCCGTGAAGAGGTGCCTGGTCGTCGTGGATATCCGGGATACATGTATACCGATCTCGCCTGTATCTACGAGCGTGCCGGTATCATCAAAGGTGTGAAGGGTTCAGTTACCCAGATCCCGATCCTGACGATGCCGGGTGACGATATCACCCATCCGATCGCTGATCTGACCGGATACATCACCGAAGGCCAGATTGTGGTCTCCCGTGAACTTCACCGGAAAGGCATCTATCCGCCCGTCAACGTTCTTCCGTCGCTGTCGCGTCTGATGAACCTTGGTATCGGAGAAGGGCTCACCCGTGACGACCACAAAAAGGTCTCCGATCAGCTCTACGCAGGGTATGCGGAAGGAAACGATCTCCGTGGCCTTGTTGCCATCGTCGGAAAGGATGCGCTCTCAGAGCGTGACCGGCTCTTCCTTGAGATGGCAGATTTCTTCGAGAACCGGTTCGTCCGCCAGGGGATCAACGAAGACCGTTCGATCGCACGAACCCTCGATATCGCATGGGAACTCCTTGCGACACTGCCTGAAGAGCAGCTCGTCAGAATTGACCGCGATATGATCAGGAAGTACCATCCCAAGTACCGGAAGGAGTAACCTGCCATGGCGCTCCGCGACGTAAAGCCGACCCGATCCGAACTGATCGCCCTGAAAAGGCGGATCAAGCTATCGGAGCGCGGCTATAAGCTCCTGAAGATGAAGCGTGACGGACTGATCCTTGAGTTCTTCAAGATCCTTGCACAGGCCAAGGATACCCGTGACGAGCTTGCCCGTAAGTATGCTCGGGCGCAGGAGATGATCGCCATCGCAGATACAGTCGAAGGCGCCATCGGTGTCAAGGCTGCTGCCTTCTCTGTCGGGGATGTCCCTCAGATCGAGTTGAAGAGCAAGAATATTATGGGCGTCGTTGTCCCCGAGATCACCTCGTCCAGTGTGAGAAAGAGCCCCACAGAACGGGGCTATGGTATGATCGGTACCTCGTCTGTCATTGATGAGGCAGCTGATGCATTTGAGGATCTCCTCGAATCTATCATTCACAGTGCCGAGATTGAAACGACGATGAAGCGACTCTTGGATGAGATCGAGAGTACCAAGCGGCGTGTGAACGCACTTGAGTTTAAAGTTATTCCCGAACTCACCGAAGCTCGTGATTTCATCAAGATGCGTCTTGATGAGATGGAGCGTGAAGAACTCTTCCGCTTAAAGAAGATCAAGGCCCGATCTCAGGCCTGATCACTTTTTTTTAGGATAAAGAAGGTATATCCGTAGAAGGAGCCGTACTCTCTGAATATCCGTATCTCCTCTTCCATCTCTAAGAGGAATGTCGCCATCTCCGGATCATGCTCTTCCTTCCATTGGTTGATTGTCGGGTTCATCTGCTGATAATAATCGTCCCATGCCTGTAATGGGAGCCGTTGTGTTCTGATGATGTCAAACCCTGCTCTTCCGGCATCCCGTATTCGTTCCTCTTCAGTACTAATCGCAGGATAATTTGCCTCCCAATAGGTTCGGAGCTCGTCTGGCAGCGGGGATTCGAACCAGCATAGTTCAGAAACGATGAGGTGACCTCCGTCTTTGAGGAGTGATCTCCATCTGGTGAGTCCGGCAGAGAACCCCATGATATAGATCGCCCCAACAGATCAGATCAGATCGACTGTCCCTGCTTTGAAGGGAAGGTGTTCCATTGTTCCGCAGACAGGTGAGACCTGTTGTATATCCTTCACCTTCTGAAGGTACGGGATATACAGATCGACTGGAACGATCCGCCCTTCTGGGGCTGATGCTGCGAGTATTCTCGTCTGTCTGCCGGTTCCGGATCCGATATCCAGGATCAGAGGAGTTTGTTTGGTATTGGTGGATCTGATCAGATCTTCTGTTATCCGGTTGTCTCCTGGTCCAAGCATCGTAAGGTTTTCGAAGAAATGGAAGAACTGATCCATATCGGGGTGTTGGAATCAGAAAGAAATGAATATTGTCTTGTTCTTCATATGATATATCAGGAGTTCTGGCAGGTTGTTCTATGGCATTTGGTACATTGCAGGATGTTGAGACCAGAGGGAAGACGGTACTTGTACGGGTGGATTTAAATTCTCCGATGGATCCCTCATCTGAAATGATCCTTGATGATAAGCGGTTCCGGGAACATATTCCGACGATCCAGGCGCTTGATGATGCAAAAGTTGTGGTGCTCACCCACCAGAGCCGCCCCGGAAAGAAGGATTTTACGACATTAAAATCTCATGCAGAACTACTTGAGCGGCTTATTCGCCGCCCGGTGATCTATGTTGATGATATCTTTGGGAAGGGTGCTCGCGATGCCGTTCAATCTATCCGGAACGGTGAGGTGCTCATGCTCGAAAATCTCAGGTTCAATGCGGAAGAGAACCTGACGATGAAGCCGGAGGAGGCGAAGAAGACACACCTTGTCAGACGACTTGCAGAGATGGGGGATCTCTTTGTGAATGATGCATTCGGCACAGCGCATCGGTCACAACCGACGATTGTCGGTCTTCCGACGGCGATGAAGACTGTAGCAGGCCTTCTGATGGAGCGGGAGATAAAGATGCTCTCAAAGGTCTTCTCCGGCGCACCCCACCCAATCACTTTCATCCTCGGCGGTACAAAGGTGGATGACTCAATAGCGGTTGCCGAACATGTCTTACAGAACGGAATCGCCGATCGGATCCTTGCAATCGGGGTTGTCGGAAATATCTTCCTTGCAGCAGTAGGAGTGGATATCGGTACTCCATCACGCCAGTTAATCGAGAGTCTCGGGTATTGTGGTGAGATACAGAAGGCTGAGCGGATTCTTGCTTCATATGCTGATCGGGTGGTGATCCCATCATCTGTTGCTGTACGTATGGATGGAGAACGGAGGGAGTATCCGATCGATCGTATCCCGCAGGATGCCCCGATCCTTGATCTTGGGTCCTCTTCGATCCACGATATGGTCTCTCTGATCCAGTCTCAGGGGACGATCGTATTCAATGGTCCGGCAGGTGTCTTTGAAGATCCGGACTTTGCTATCGGGACTTATGAACTCATCCGGGCCGCATCTACCGTTGAGTTCTCGGTGGTTGGTGGCGGCCATACTGCTGCGGTCATCGAGAAGATGGGGCTTGAATCGGCTTATTCTCATCTCTCAACCGGGGGTGGCGCCTGTATTGAGTTTCTGACCGGGAAGAAGCTCCCGGCAGTGGCGGCACTCGAATCGTCATGGCAGCTCTTTGGAAAGGGATCCCCCGACTGATCTCTATTCTTTCTGGTTTTCCACAACCTCGTCAACTATTGAACTGATCTGCGTGAGCAGGAGGGGATCAAGCCCCTTCTCAGCACTCAGGTAGACTGCTCTCAGATCAAGGAGCCTGATCTTGTTCGATACGAAATGGATGAATTTCGAGATATTTGGTGAAGAGAGGTAGATTAAGAGGGTGCTGATCGAGTCAAAGAGTAGTGCGGTATGATCGCCCTGCCTCTTTTTCAGTGCCTCGGAGATGGCAATTCCAAGTTCGGTCAGATTACCCGGGTTTGAGGTGAATGTGGTGTTTGGCTGATTTATCGGAGCTGTTCCGAGTGAGTATTTTGTGATCGCATCGATGAAATAGATCTGATTTTGGGGAATCCCCCTCTTCTCATAGAGTTTTTTCAGGATTGAAGAGGGAATGTTTGTCGTGATGATGATGCAGCTATGTCCGTCTGCTGTCAGCTGAGAGACGATATTCATATTTGTCTCTTTCATCCGGGCAGGATCAGAGATATAGAGGTATATCGATGATCCTTCAGTGTCAATAGCACTCATCCGGTCACTCCTCATCCATCAGGAATCTGCGGTATGCTTGTGGGATCTCATCAAGGCTGAGGACGATCGACTGCTGCAATTCTCTGATATTCTCGATGACTTTGTTGGCATGGTTAATCTGGATCATCAGGCTTGTGTTGAGGTCATCATCATCAATCTCACCTGCTATATGGAGCTGTCGTATCTCGTCAAGACTCCGGGCGATGATCTCGATCGGGTTCTTTAACCTGAGTGCCGCCTCGGTGATATATGCAAGGAGTGCCCGTTCGCTCTTTCTTATCTCTGTCAGATCACGACCGATCACGGCAATTCCGGTTACGATACCCCGCTCATCAAGAATCGGTGAGAGTGAAAGCGAGAGCTCGATCTCAACTCCATCTTTTCTGATCCGGCGGGTTTCGATCTGTTCAACCCGCTCTCCTCTCTGCACTCTCGTGAGCGATTCTCCCCATTGCTCCTGCAGATCTACAGGGATGATCCGTGCGATACTCTCTCCAATCATCTCTTCAGACGTATACCCGAAGGTCTCTTCAGCGCCTTTATTCCATGAGATGACATGACCGTCTGGTGTTTCACCAATGATCGGATCCTGCGTTGTTTCGATGATTGCTCCAAGGAGCGCACGGAGTTCATGGATTTTTTTGATAGAGTCGATATTTGTGAGGATGTGTACAGCTCCGATCATCACCCCGTCTTTGTTTATGATCGGATCAATCGATACCTGATACCAGTGCTCCTCAATGGTAACGGTATGGGTCTCCCGTTTCTTTGTCTGCTTAGCTTTAACAAAGGGGCACCCTCTGATATTGGTTGGTGTATGATGGACGATCTCAAAGCAGCGCGATCCGATGATCTCTTCAAGCGGACGCTTTAACAATGTTGCAGATGCTCTGTTTGCATGA
>NZ_JAUSCG010000024.1 GCF_030651615.1 Methanocalculus sp. | reverse complement strand
GGTTCCGCTTTCCCCCCAGAGGGAAAGCCCCTGTTTCTTCCGGTAATCGTTGATTGCCGCATGGATGGCCTCTTCAGCAAGAACCGAGCAGTGAAGTTTCTGTGGAGGGAGTCCTTCCAGGGCTTCTGCGACTGCTTTGTTGGATATCTCCCATGCTTCCTCAAGTGTTTTACCCAGGATCATCTCAGTTGCCATAGACGAGGAGGCAACAGCAGCCCCGCATCCAAAGGTCTGAAACGATGCGTCTTCGACTCTGCCATCACGGATCTTTAAGAAGATCCTCATGATATCACCACACTTCTGGTTGCCGACCTCGCCTATTCCGTCGGCATCAGGAATCTCACGCTGGTTGCGTGGATTCATGAAATGGTCCATTACCTTCTCTGAGTACATGTTTATCACCTGGTTCTGAGTTCTTTTGGGGTTAGTGGGGACATGTCACGGAGACGCTGTACCACTTTTGGAACAACATCAAGGACATATGCTATCTCTTCTGCTGTCGTCTCTTCCCCAAGTGTCAGCCGGAGCGACCCATGGGCAACCTCATGCGGTATTCCACAGGCGAGGAGGACATGTGAGGGATCAAGTGAAGCTGATGTGCATGCGCTTCCACTCGATGCAGCTATACCGTGTGCATTCAGGAGGAGCAGTATTGACTCCCCTTCAATATATTCGAAGATGATGTTTGCGTTATTCGGGAGCCGTTCTGTCGGATGGCCGTTTAACCTGCTCTTTGGGATCCGGAGCAGTCCTGTAATGAGTGTATCACGGAGTTTTGTCAGTCGCTCTGACTTCTCCGGCATGATGGCAATGGCACGCTCGATTGCACGACCGAGACCAACGATTCCGGGGACATTCTCTGTACCTGCCCGACGTTTCTTCTCCTGCGCCCCGCCATGAATAAGCGGGTGAATCCTGGTACCTCGTCTGATATAGAGTGCCCCTACCCCTTTTGGACCACTGAATTTGTGGCCTGAGATCGAGAGGAGATCAACATTCAGTTCTCTGACATCTATTGGGATCTGGCCCACCCCCTGGACTGCATCTGTATGGAAGAGCACTTTATGTGATCGGGCAATCCCGCCTATCTCTTTGATAGGTTGAATCGTTCCGATCTCATTATTTGCAAGCATCACCGAGATGAGGATCGTATCGGGCCGTATCGCCGCTTCGACTGCTCCTGGTTGTACCATGCCATACTCGTCCACAGGAAGATAGGTCACCTCATACCCCTCCCTTTCAAGTGCTTCACAGGTGTGAAGTATGGCATGATGCTCAATTGCGGATGTGATTATGTGGCGACCCTTCTTACCATACGCAGAAGCAACTCCGCGTAGTGCCCAGTTATCAGACTCTGTCCCACCTGAAGTGAAGAAGATCTCTTCAGGTACAGCTCCCACTGCGGTTGCTACCTTCTTTCGGGCATCTTCAATAGCAGTGCGCGAGGCAGAAGCGAGGTCGTACAGCGACGAAGGGTTTCCGAAATGCTCTGTGAAGTAGGGAAGCATCGCAGATACAACGTCGGGATGTGTTCTTGTCGTGGCTGCATGATCCAGGTAAATAAGGCGTTTTTCTTCCATTGCTCTCCTCGTATCATGGTATCTTCATTGTCTGCAATAACCTTTTGTTACCAGGAAAGATCCCATCCTGTCAGTGATTCTTAAGTACCCCAAAAAAGAACAGTACCCCTAATGTACGCAGACAGACTTGACAATCTTCCACCCTATCTCTTTGCACGTATTGACGAGATGAAAGGAGCAAAAATTCGTTCAGGTGTCGATGTCATCGACCTCGGTGTCGGTGACCCGGATCTTCCGACACCTCCGCATATCGTCGATGCACTCTGTACTGCAGCCCGCGATCCTGCAACTCACCATTACCCGTCGTACCTTGGCCTCTCCACCTACCGTGAAGCGGTTGCCACCTGGTACAAAAACCGGTTTGGTGTCACAGCAGATCCGATGAGTGAAGTGATCACCCTGATCGGGTCAAAAGAAGGGATCGCTCACGTTCCCGAAGCGTTTGTGAACCCGGGGGATGTCGTCCTTGCAACAGATCCGGGGTATCCGGTGTACAAGACGTCAACCCTCTTTGCTGAAGGGATCTGTCATCCCCTCCCTCTCAATGAAGAGAACGGGTTCCTTCCGGATCTTGATGCAGTGCCGAAAGAGACTCTCAAAAAGACGAAGCTCCTCTTCTTCGGCTATCCGAACAACCCAACCGCTGCTATTGCCCCAATGAAGTTCTTCGAAGAGGTTGTATCGTTTGCACGGGAGCACAAAATCGTTGCCGTCCATGACAATGCCTACTCGGAGATCACCTTCGACGGGTATAAGGCTCCATCGTTTCTGGAGGCAGACGGGGCATCGGAGGTCGGCATTGAGATGCACTCCCTCTCAAAGACCTACAATATGACCGGATGGAGGCTTGGGATGGCTGTTGGCAACAAAGAGATCATCGCAGGGCTTGGCCGTGTAAAGACGAACATCGACTCAGGTGCCTTCGACGCAGTACAGCTCGCCGGAGTTGCTGCTTTAAACGGTCCGCAGGACTGTGTGGCAGAAGCCTGTTCGATCTACCAGGAACGGCGGGATGTTCTTGTTAAAGGTCTCAGAAGCATTGGATTCGATGTCCTGGCCCCAAAAGCCACCTTCTATGTCTGGATGAAGGTCGATGATTCGATGAAGTTTTCTGCCCGTCTCCTTGATGAGGCAGGGATCGTTGCCACACCGGGCATTGGGTTTGGCGCAAACGGTGAAGGATATGTCCGGTTCGCCATCACCCGATCGGTTGAGCGGATCGCTGAGGCTGTTGCACGTATGGAGGCGATGAGCCGATGACGATGCAGCTTCCAAATCATCTTTCCATCAAAGACGGACATCTGAACTCCGGAACACATGATCTCGTCGACCTTGCAGCGAAGTTTGGAACCCCGCTCTATGTCACAAATGAAGATCAGATCCTCGATAACTATATGAGGTACGAATCCGCGTTATCAAGCTGGTATCCGCACGTCAGACTTCTCTTTGCTGCTAAAGCGAATGGTAATCTTGCAGTCATCAGGGCACTCGCCAGAGCCGGTGCCGGTGCGGATGTATTCTCATCAGGTGAGCTGAACCTCGCTCTCCGTGCAGGGATGAAACCTGATCGCCTCCTCTTCAATGGAAGTTCAAAGACGGCCGCCGATCTCAGGCTCGCTGTTGAGACAGGGGTTCGTGTCTCGGTCGATTCGCTTGATGAACTTCATCAGCTCTCAAAGGTGGCGTCTGATCTGAAGAAGACGATCTCTGTTGCATTTCGGGTCAATCCGGCACTTGAGGTGCCGACACATCCAAAAATTGCAACCGGGCTTGCAACAACCAAATTCGGAATCCCCGCCGGTGAGATCCTCTCAGCCTATCAGGCAGCACTCGATGCCCCCTATGTCGTCCCGGTAGGGATGCACTGCCACATCGGGTCACAGATCCTTGATGTCGAGCCGTTTGCCCGTGCCGCTGCCGTTATGGCAAAGGTTGCAGGTGAGGTGACTGATATCGGTGTTGATCTCGAGTTCCTGGATATCGGTGGTGGTCTTGGAGTGCCATATCACCGGGAGACCGATGTTGCCCCGACACCTGAGGAGTATGCCGCCGCCGTCATGCCGGTCTTCCTTGAAGGGATCGAGAAGGCAGGGATATCGCCTGAATTCTGGGTTGAGCCGGGTCGCTGGCTCGTTGCCGAATCGACCGTTCTTCTTACCAGAGTGAACTCGGTGAAACGTGCATACAAGACGTTTGCCAATGTCGATGCAGGATTTAACCTCCTCATCCGTCCGGCGATGTATGACTCGTGGCATGAGGTGATCATGGCAAATAAGGCAGATATGCCTGGTGAAGAGCAGGTGACGATTGCAGGGCCGATCTGTGAAACCGGAGATATCATCGCAGCAGATCGTCTCCTTCCGGTACCTGAGACAGGGGATCTCATCGCGGTCCTTGACACTGGTGCATATGGATTTGCCATGTCATCTCAGTACAATGGGAGGCCGAGATCTCCTGAGATTATGGTGAAGGGAGACCGGGCAGAGGTTATCAGAAGAGGAGAAACGATCGACGACCTCTGCAGTACGATGGCAATTCCCTCCTGGCAGCAGGAATGAGAGGATCTCTGTGAGATTCCACTATGCCCTCGTCGATGATCTTCTGACCAGAGAAGAGTTTGACAGGCAGGTAGAGGAGATGGTTGCCTCTCATGGAGGGTTGATCGACGAGACGGCAGCTGCACTCCTCGTTGTTGAAGGGACAGGGAGAAGTCACCAGAAGATCGGTGCGATCACACCCTCCCCAACTCTCGTCTCTCTGTATGGAAAGGTGGCGGGAGTATCAACTCCAAAAGAGTTCACCCGTGACGATGGATCAGAGGGGTGTGTTGCCAGAGTTGAGGTTGCCGATGAGACCGGTACGGTCACACTCGTCCTATGGGATCAGATGGCAGCAGGTGTGGTTGAGATTGAAGAGGGTACGGTCATTGAGGTGATCGGACGGCCGAAGGAGGGGCGGAGAACCGAGGTGCATGCCCTTGCTGTCAGAGAGACGGCTGTAGAGATCTCTCTTGATTCAACTCCCAAACCTACTTTATCAAGGGAGACTGAGATCGATGCTCGTATTCTTGCTGTTGGGCCAACCCGCACAATTACCCGGAGAGATGGGGGTGAGGGGAAGGTAACCGAAGCGATCATAGGAGATGCAACCGGATGTGCAAGGTTTATCACCTGGAGTCCCGCCCTCTTTGATACTCTAACCGAAGGTGCATCCGTCAGGATACAGGGGGCTCTGCGGCGCTCATCAGATGAGGGGATCGAATATGTTGCTCAGGAGGAGACCCGTATCCTCCCGCTGGATCATGAGGTGCCTATCTGTCTTACTCCCCCTGGTGAGGTGATGGATAAGGGGGTATATTCTGTTCGGGGGACGATCACAACCCTCCACCCGGCACGACCATTTACAACCCGGAGGGGTGAAGCTTCATGGGTTCGCAACCTCTTCATCGATGGCCCCCTCAGAATAGTAATCTGGGGGGAGCGGGCGCGGGACCCCTTCCTCTGTGGTGAAACGATCGAGGTCTACAATGCTTCGGCACGACTGAACCGGTATGGTGATGTCGAACTCTCAGTTGGGTTTGGCAGTGCCATCCGTGTGATCCCGGATGTCTCGGAAGAGATGGTGGTTGAAGGTGTGACGATCCTCTCACCTGAAGGAATTTCGGTATTTGATGCTGGAAATCTCTATATTCTTGAATATGCTGTTCTCCCGCTGGCATCCCGTTTCCGTTTAAAAGGACGGCTTTCCGGGAGGAGGTTTCTGGTTGATGAGGCTGAACCAATCCCTGTTGATCCAACTGATCTTGAGGTGCGCGCAGAGGCACTCTGCGGCTCTTCACTTTCGCCCCCCGAGGTCAGACTTGATAATCTCTCTGTCTGAATATCAGAGTATATCTCAAATAAGGAGTTGGAAGATATGTCTGCAATCGATCTGGAAGAAGTTCCTGGTGTAGGTCCGGCGACCGCTGAGCGGCTCCGTGAGGCCGGTTATAGTACTGTTGAGAGCATCGCAACCGCATCGCCGGTTGATCTCGCTGAGGCTGCGGAGATAGGCGAGGCGACTGCGAAGAAGATGATCAAAGGGGCACGCGAGATCGCTGATATTGGTGGTTTCAAGACCGGGACCGATGTGCTCCTCCGCAGGCAGGAGGTCAGAAAACTCAGAACCTTTGTTCCTGAGTTTGATGATCTGCTTGGTGGGGGTATAGAGACCCAGGCGATCACCGAGCTGTATGGTGAGTTTGGGTCGGGAAAAAGTCAGATCGCTCATCAGATGGCAGTGAACTGCCAGCTCCCCGAGGAGTATGGAGGCCTCGGCGGTGGTTGTATCTTCATCGATACAGAGAATACCTTCCGTCCGGAACGTATCACCCAGATGGTTGAAGGGCTTGAGGTGGACTGTGAGGTGGGAACTCCTGAGGAAGTCCTCTCCCATATTCATGTTGCGCGTGCTCACACCTCTGATCACCAGATGCTGCTCATCGATACCGCGCGTGATCTGGCAAATGAGAAGAAAGAGAGTGGCATGCCGATCCGTCTCTTCATCATCGATTCGCTTACCGGACACTTCCGTGCAGAGTATGCAGGCCGTGGCACCCTGGCAACACGTCAGCAGAAACTGAACCGGCATATGCATGAACTCTTCAAACTCGTTGATGAACACAATGGTGTCGCCCTCGTCACCAATCAGGTGATGTCAAATCCGGGTGTCTTCTTTGGGGACCCCACAAAACCGATCGGCGGAAACATCGTTGGTCATTCGGCGACATTTCGGCTCTATCTCAGAAAGAGCAAGGCAGGTAAACGGATTGCAAGGCTTGTTGACAGTCCGAATCTTCCTGAGGGAGAGGCAACGTTTATGGTTGAGAAGGCGGGTATCAAGCCGTGCTGAAGGCACTCGTCTGTGATATTGACGGAACACTGACCGATGAGAACCGGAGGATCAATCTCCGCGCCATCGAGACTATCCGTCTCTTCATCGATCGGGGTATTCCTGTGGTGCTGGCATCAGGAAACACCATCTGTTTTCTTGATGCCATCGCCCGGATGATCGGAACGAATGGTGCAGTGATCGGTGAGAATGGCGGGGTTTTTCAGACCGGATTTGATGGCACCCCTCAGATTACCGGAGACCGATCTGTCTGCCTTGCAGCATACGATCGCCTCTCCGCACATTTCCTGAATCAGGGGATCGATCTGATTCCTTATAGTATGGCACTCAGATTTGCGGATGTCGCATTTGCCCGCACAGTCCCGGTGGATGAGGTGCGCTCAGTCGTCTCTGATTTGCCTGTCAGGGTGATAGATACCGGTTTTGCGATCCATCTCCAGTCTCCGGGGATCTCCAAAGGGACTGCACTTGCAGAGCTTGCGCCACTCCTTTCATTATCTCCCCTGGATTTTCTTGCGGTCGGGGACTCGGATAATGATCTTGAACTGCTTGAGTGCGTTGGTTATTCGATAACGATGGCAAATGGAAGTGAGCGCCTGAAAAAAGTTGCTGATATGGTTACAGAACACTCATTTGGTGATGGTTTTTCAGATGGTGTACTTTCTGCTCTTGAACGCTTCGGTTAAATATATCATCTGAGCATATACCGGTCAACCACAATATAATCCTTTATGTCCTTGACCGCTTCAAACGGTATGAGCATACAGTCATTATCGAGTTTGTAGCTTGAGGTGTCAAATCCCGTATCAGGTTTAACGATCATATTGATCACCTGGCCACTCGTGACATCGATGATGATATTCTTGAGTTGCCCGATAACCTTGCCGTCACTGCTCATGATCTTCTTGCGCCGAAGCGTACGAGCAAACGCTTTTGTCATAGAATGATGGTTGGTTGATAACTATATAAATTATTCTCATTTCCTTGAAAAAAAGGCGTTAAAGGGTGGGAAAGACTCGTATAATATCTGATTGTGTAAGGATGCCGATTGGTCTCCCCTCATCAACGACGATCAGCCTTCCTATCTCACGCTCTTTAAACCGCCTGATAACCTCATAAAGGCGGGTATTTGCAGGAGCTTCGATGACATCATGAGTCATGATGGTCCTGATCTCTGTATCGAGAGGCATACCGGCATCTATTGCCTTTATGATGTCGGTGAGCGTGACGATACCCTGAAGCTCTTCATTCAGAATAATCGGAACTCCATGAATTCTGTGTTCTAAGCAGATAGCTATCACTTTTTTTATCGAAGTTTGTGGAGGGATACTGATAAGAGGTGCACTCATGTAGTAGCGGATTGATTTCTTTGGAAGTGAGGTCATCTCAGATATGGAGATGAGGAGCGCACCCTGAATCTCGTCACGGCCAAATACTTCCCCCCGGATCATCAGTTTATTGACGGGGGTAGGACCAATGGTAATCTCTTCACCGATCATAAAATCCCGGACACTTCCGACGATCTTAATAAGAGAGTGGCAGAGGTCAGGGTGGCAGAGGGTGGTGAAGTCTATCTCGGTTACCCGGATTCCCTCGATCGGAACTCCGTTTTTAGATATGGTGACCTCGGCCTCGTTGTCGGTTGGTCTGATATTGAGCTCTTTATAGGCCTGTGCAGTGGGGTGATATCCGCCTTTAGGTCCCGGAATGCCATCAACAAGGCCAAGCGCCTTTAATGCCTGCATCTGGTTTCGTACAGTCCCGGGATTCCTCTTGATTATACCTGCTATATCGTCTCCTTTAATAGGATGAGAATGTTGATGATAGAGGGAGATTAATGTTATAAGAATATCTTTCTGGATAAGTGAGAGATCCATAATGATTGTTCATTCATATCCTGATAAATATCTTGGGGAAACGTAACTGATGTTTGATAAAATACCAACTGTTCCAACGGCAGATGAGATACTTGACCGGAGTTTCCGCCGTGCTGCAAAGAAGATGCGGGAGAAGAAAAACAAGGATCGTGCAAATGAGGAGTTTGTGCGGGCGGTCACCCAGGCAGTGCATGACAAACTGGTCTCGATCATCCAGTCTTTCCCTGAACTTGATACCCTTCCTCCCTTCTACCGGGATCTTGTGGAGATCCTCTTTGGAATTGAAGAGATGAGAAAGGCCTTTGGTGGAGTCGGCTGGGCGGCATGGCATTCACGTGATAAAGGGATGGATATCGCAAAGTCGATGCGGCGATCATCCGACAGCCTTGCGACAAGAAAACAGGCGGTTGCACGGATCGCTTCAATCGTCCATCAGATCGATAAGGATCTCCGGTATCTGAATGATGCACGAAATATCCTTCGTAAACTCCCGATTGTATCATCTGACGAATTTACCATCGTTATTGCAGGGTATCCGAATGTCGGGAAGAGTTCGTTCATAAGGCTTGTCTCGACAGCGACACCCGAGGTTGCGTCGTATCCGTTCACCACCAAAGGAGTGTTTGTCGGCCACCGTGACATCTCATGGCGTGAGCGTGTCCAGTTCATTGATACGCCGGGTATTCTTGATGCGTCAGGTACACGGGAAAGGAACAAAATCGAGCGGCAGGCACTGAATGCCCTCATTTATGTAGCTGATCTGATCATCTTCATCATTGATGCAAGTGAACATTGCGGATACGATCTTGCCACCCAGGAGCTGCTCCTTGAAGAAGTCAGAGGATTTGCCAAGGTTCCGGTGATCGTTGTGGCAAACAAAGCTGATCTTGTCAGGTATGAGGGTGTATTGAATATGTCAACAGTGACAAAAGAAGGGGTCGAAGAAGTTCTTGAAGCAGCACTTAAAGAACGAACACCCACGACCATTCGGATACCAGACTACATGCTGCAAGAAAACCAAGAATAACTCCCCCGTTTAATGGGGGAAGTCCTGCCTGGGGTTTTCCGGAGAAGACCATCATCAGCAGGACTCCTAATCCGACAAATGACCCTATTGCAGCTCCAATTGCTGGAATAGGGCTTGATAAAAAGGTATAGGCGGATACGACGAGGATTGCGGGCATGATAGCATCCCCCATTCCCATCAGAAACGTACCGCGCTCTTTCTTCACATCATCTTTTGGGGATTCCTGATCCTCTTCTGATGCTCTTATCTTCTCATAGGTGCCGGTGTAACCCCGCTCTTTTGGGATGATGAAGAGGATCGGCATCTTCTGATCCATCACCCCTTCCGCAAGGGTGATCATATGCTTCGTCCGATAGACCGATATCGCATCATAGATTGCGAGGATGGCAAGGAGAATGACAACAGGCAGTATGGCAAGTGATGCACCAAATATCGCCGCAACACCTGAGGCAAGAATGATCCCAAGAGCATCTACTACATACCATCTCGGATACCGGTACAGAATGATGACAGAAACCCCCGCAAGGGCGACAGGTCCGATCATCAATAGGATTCCGTCTCCGACAAAGGTGTACAGGATCGCCTGGAAGACATAGATGTAGGTGAGAAAGATGGCGCCGCCGATGATCAGACTGATCAGCTGCTGTTTTGCCGCTCGGATGAGCAGAAGAAGCAATGCAGTAAATATAAGGAGGATGGCAAGGAAGATGAACGGATTTGCCATTGAATCCGGGTCTTCAAACGCAGTCAGGCCGGCTTCAGTGACGGGGGAGGCCAGCAGGACCCCACCAACGATGACAGCAAGGAGAATTATTGGCATACCAAGAATGGCTGGAAGATTTCGTCGCTCCATATGTTCTGCTCCGGATAGGTAGCTTAATCTTTATGGTTCTTCTATGGTAAAACATGAACCTTCGTGATTCTATGCGGGATCTGATCCTCATCGTCGTGATGGTGCTTTCCACCCTCCTGCTCGTACTCCGGCTCTGGCAGGATATAACGATCGCGGTGGGAGCAACCCTGATGATGCTGTCTCTTGGCGGTCTCTTCGTCTCACTTGGAATGAAGATTCGGAGCCTTGAAGAGAATATCGTCGCCAGAGAGAGGACGATGCGGGTGAACCTTGAAGAGATCTCATCAAGCCTCAACCGTAAATATGATAGAACCGTTGAGCAGCTCGGCGAGATCGTGGACGGCATGACACGCCGTATGTACCGCTGACGGTGTAAGGGATGGGAGTTCCACTACGGCCATTACTGGAAGGGTGCCGCCATCCCGTCGAATGGGATGCTCTCTTCGGAGTGGCAGCTATTGATGCCAATAATGCACTCTATCAGTTCCTCTCTATCATCAGGCAGGCAGACGGAACACCATTGCAGGATGACAGAGGGCGGGTCACCTCTCACCTGTCAGGTCTCCTCTTCAGAACCACATACTTCCTTGAGCATGGGATCAGGCCATTCTACATCTTTGATGGCACTCCCCCCTCCCTGAAGGCGAAGACTCTTTCAAAAAGGCGCGAAATTCGGGAAGCAGGCAAAGAACAGTGGGATGATGCCCTGAGCCGAGGGGATACCGAGGCTGCATACCGCGCGGCGATGCAATCCTCAAAGGTCGATCGGGCAATTATTGAGAGCGGCCAGCGCCTCCTTGATGCCCTGGGAGTGCCCTGGATGGTAGCTCCTTCAGAAGGCGAAGCACAGTCTGCATTCTTTGTTGATGCCGGAATTGCCACATATTCGGTCTCCCAGGATTATGATTCACTCCTCTTTGGTGCTTCGGTGCTGGTCAGGAACCTGACGGTTTCTGGAAAACGTCGGATCAGGGGGAAGTCTGTGACCATCTCACCTGAGCGGATTTATCTCTTTGAACTTCTTGAAACCCTGGGAATTACGCGGGAGATGCTCGTTCAGATTGCCATCCTTGTCGGAACGGACTTTAATGAGGGGATCTATGGGATTGGTCCGAAGAAGGCAATGAAGATCGTAAGGGATGGGCACTTTCATGAGACGATCGCAGAGAAAGCTCCTGACCTCGATCCCGTTCCGATCATGGAGTTCTTCCTCTCCCCTCCAATAACACGAGATTTTCACCCGGAATGGCGCTCCCCGGACTCTGATCTTGTAGTAGAGATCCTCTGTTCCGAGTACGGTTTTTCAACAGAGCGGGTACAGCCTGTTCTCAACAGGATTGCAGGTCCGCCAAAAGGGATGTCGGGTCAGCAGAGGCTTGATGCCTGGTTCTGATCCCGGAAGACTAATGCGACTCAGATCACACCATCAACTATGGAATTTGGTGAGTATCGGGATGCTGCCTGTGGTCTGGACACTCCTTTCATCATCGGTGTTGCCGGGGACAGTGGTTCTGGAAAGACAACATTTACAAAACTGATACGGATCATCCTTGGACCTTCGGTCGTAGCTACGATTACCCTGGATGATTACCATCGGTATGACCGAAAGGAGCGATCTGATAAGGGCATTACCCCACTCCACCCGGATGCTAACCGTTTTGACCGTCTTGCTTCTGATATCGCCGCATTACGGCGCGGTGAGATGATACGGAAGCCGGTTTATAATCATACGACAGGCACTTTCGATCCGGATGTTGTATTCTCTCCAGGACGCATCATCATCCTTGAAGGTCTTCATACGCTCTTCAGTGAAGAGATCCGAAATCTGATCGACCTCTCGATCTTCGTTGATCCCGATCGTGATGTGAAATATGCCTGGAAGATCCGGCGCGATGTCGGAGACCGTGGACACAGCCAGGAGGATGTTCTGGCTGAGATTAGGAGAAGGGAGCCCGATTATCTTCAATATGTGGCGTTTCAGCGGCAGTATGCAGACCTGATTGTTCGAATTGAAGAGAGCAGGTGTTCATCCACTATGGAGAATCCCCCCTATCGCGTCTCTCTTGCACAAAATCCTCTTCTGACATGTCTCCCGCATGTCCCTCTCACCCTTGATCTCTCCAGGGTGCTGCCCCTTGCAGACGGTCCTTTCTGTATTGAGGGATCAGGTGTCGTTCTGGATGGCCGGAGTCTCCTTTCGCTCACGATGGATGGATATCTGCCTTATGGTTTTGCCCGTTCTCTTGAGGAGAGCATTGAGGCGCAGACCGAGGTCTGCGCTCTTCCGTTCTTCCCCGGCAGGCAGGTGTCTGCAACAGATGTCATCGCCCTCCTCATCGCATGGCGTATCATCTGCAGGCGGTGTGATCATGAAGAGATCGCCGCCTGATTCCGGTGAATCTATTTACGGTGATACAGGTAATCACTGATGTACTATGGATCGGATGGAGCATTTCTCGATCATTGCCCGTGATATCGGAGGTATCCTCCAGTTCATGGCTCTCGCCTCGTTTGCTCCGCTGGTAATTGCGGTCATCTATGCCGAATGGGATGCCTTTATTCCGATGGCTCTTGTCCCGATCATCTTCTTCACACTCGGCAGTTTACTCAGGATTGCTCCCCACTCCAGCAAACAGGCACGCCTCTCGGTTGCGTTGAGTGCGGTCGCCTTGATATGGCTTATTGCTTCGCTTATCGGAGCTATTCCCTTTTATCTTATTGCCGGGATGCCATACATCGACAGCGTCTTTGAAGCAATGTCCGGATGGACCACAACAGGTCTGACACTCGCATCAGGTCTTGATGACTTTCCAAAGACTCTCCTCTTCTGGAGATCCCTTATGCAATGGCTTGGTGGTATGGGGATCGTCGCATTCACGGTTGCGATGGTGAACAGATCCGGTCTTGTCCAGCGGGGACTCTATCGGTCTGAAGCGCGGTCTGAAGCATTCATGCCGAGTGTGGTGGATACCGGGGCTCAGATGTGGAAGATATATATCGCACTTACCTTCGCCGGTATCGGTCTTGTCATGCTTTCTGGAGTGGGTCTCTGGGATGCAATGAACCTGGTGTTTTCTGCCATCTCATCAGGCGGCTTTACAATGTATGATGCCGGAATTGTCAATTATAACAATCCTTTTCTGGAGATACTCCTCATCCCGGTGATGATCGCAGGGGCGCTCCCCTTCAAACTCTACTTCATGCTGTATGCAAAGCGGATCTCTTTGTTCTTCCGCGATCTTCAGGCCATCCTCCTCTTTGCCATCATCGCATCAGGTATCCTCATCGTCACCTATGATCTCATCAATCTCAACGGGCTGACCATCCCCGATTCGATTCGGTACGGGCTTTTCATGGTCGTATCTGCGGCAACGTCTACCGGTTTTCAGAATACGAATCTCGGCCTCTGGCCGCATGCCACCATCCTCGTTTTGACAGCAATGATGATCATTGGGGGATCGAGCGGGAGCACTGCCGGAGGCATCAAGCTTGGTAGGGTCCTGATCTGCTATGATGGTCTTGTCTGGTGGTTCCGACGGATCTTCGTCTCAGGACGGGCTGTTATTCCGTTCCGTCATGAAGGCAGGAGCATCCCGAAGATGATCGCGGAGTATGAGGTCTCGAAGAATATGCTCGTCATCATCCTCTATTTCATCATCCTCTTCTCCAGTACGATTTTATTCCTCCAGTTTGAGGGTTTGGTCTCGGATACCAGTCATATTATCTTCGAAGTTATCTCTGCACTCAGTAACAATGGGATGTCAACAGGTCCAATATCTCCCACGATGTCGAATGGATCAAAGATCCTTTTCATCTTCCTGATGTGGCTTGGTCGTCTTGAGATTCTCCCGATTATTGTTCTTATCGTCGGCCTTGTCAAAGGATTTGAGAGGACCTGATTTCTGCAATCATGGTGGAGTTATCACAACTTCTATACTCTTTAACAGCCCATGTATCAGTGATGAGACAGATTGCCCTCTATGGAAAGGGCGGTATCGGAAAGTCGACAACGTCGGCAAATTTATCGGCAGCATGGTCGGATAAAGGGCTGAATATCCTTCAGATTGGCTGCGACCCAAAACATGACAGCACCAGAATGCTGATGCATGGTCGTGTGATCCCAACTGTTCTTGATGTAATCCGTGAACAACAGAAAGATGTCTCGACAAGCGATGTCATCTTCACAGGTTATTCCGGTGTCCGCTGTGTCGAAGCCGGAGGTCCTGAGCCTGGAATCGGTTGTGCGGGCCGTGGAATTATCGCAACGTTTCAGCTCCTTGAGAAACTCGGAGCACTCAGGGGTGATCTGATCGTCTATGACGTTCTTGGAGACGTCGTCTGCGGAGGCTTTGCGATGCCGATGCGGGAAGGGTATGCAAAAGAGGTCTACCTTGTCACATCAGGGGAGTTGATGTCTCTCTATGCAGCAAATAATATCGCAAAAGCGATTGCACGACTCAGTTCAAACAGCAGGAGTCAGGTCCGGCTGGGTGGTGTGATCGGGAATGGTAAGAATATCCCTGATGAAGAAGCACTCGTCTCTGAATTTGCAACTGCCATCGGTTCAAAGCTGATCGCGTTCATACCACGGTCTCCTACCGTTCAGCAGGCTGAACTGAATAAGAAGACTGTACTTGAATATGCCCCGGACTCTTCCCAGGCGATGGTCTACCGAAGCTGTGCAGATGCAATCCTTATGAATACGGAATTCTCCGTTCCAACGCCGCTCTCAATGGATGATCTCGAATCGCTCGCCTATCGATATCTCAAGGAGTGAAGGATGCACGTTAACCGGTGTTCTTTCGGTCACCGGTTTTCTTGATGATGCAGTCACCGTGATTCATGGGCCCTCCGGCTGCACCCATCATAATGCCTCTCTTCTGTATGCATCACTCGCAGAGATCGATTCATTCGATCTTCCACGGTTTATATCAAGCAATGTGCTTGAGGAGGATGTGATCTTTGGTGGTGAAGATGCCCTTCTGCATGCGATTGATGCGGCAGAGGCACTTGACCCGGCACTCATCTGTGTTGTCTCCACCTGCATTGCAGATACCATCGGTGATGATACTGCCGCAGTATGTCGGAAGCCAAGAGGGATACCTGTCGTATATATTCCGGGTTCAGGTTTTCTCGGCGGTGGTTTCTCCGAAGGGATTAAAAATGCTCTTCTGAGTCTTATTCCTCTATCCCCCTCTATGGCTTCCTCTCCCGAAGAGGGTGTGATGATCGTTGGCGAAAAGAATCTCGAATATGAGGCTGACGAAAACTTTGACGAAGTCTCACGGCTGATATCTCTTCTTGGCCTCCATACCGGCCTCCGTTTTGTCCGGAGAATGCCTGCGCCTGCGTGCCAGAGGATCAGTGTAGCCCCTCTTGCCGTCCTGAGAGATCCCTCACTTGAGCCTGTCGGGTCAGCACTCAGAGAACGGTTTGGCACATCGATCATCTCAGGTTTTCCTATTGGGCCTGATGGCACCCTCAACTTTCTCCGATCCCTTGGTGAATCTGGCGGGATCGATTCCCTCCCGGCAATCAGGGATGAGGAGGGTCATCTGGAAGATCTCTATGATACATTCTCTGATCTGTCCGGCCTCTCTGTTACATTTGACCCAAAGAGTGCAAACCCCGGTTCGGCAGATGTTGCGGAATCAATGATACAGGTACTTGGAATGAAGAAGACCGCATCCGGCCATCTTCTTCCCCTGCCGTATGATCCCCCTGTTGGAACTGCCGGAACAAAAAGGATGTTGCATGCATGGCGGAGGTCTCTTTCCCGTGCCTGAATGTACAAACCCTGTCTGGCCATGTGCCCTGACCGGTGCGGCAGCCTTTCTTGCGGGTTTTCGTGGACTCTCTGTGGTGATCCATGGTTCAAGCGGCTGTTACTACTATCCGAGATCCCTCATCAAGGCACCACTCTTCGGCTCGTTTATTATGCAGGATGAGGTGATCTTCGGCACAGGTGATCGCCTCCGTTCGGTCATCTCGGATGTCTCAAAGGATTCAGAAAGGGTGGCAGTTGTCACCTCCTGCGTTCCTGCATTGATGGGGGAAGATCTCGCATCTGAGCTGGATGGTTTTTCAGCTCTTCTCATCGACTCACCCGGTTTTCTTGGGGGTGCCGAGGCCGGATACCGGATCGCCTCTGAGGTGCTACTGAGGGAGGCGACTGTTACGACAGAGGGTGTTAATATCGGAGGTATCTGCCTTCTTGATCCCTTCCACCGTGGAAATCTCCATGAATCAAGACGGCTCCTTGCGATGGCAGGGATACCCGTTGGTGCTGTCATCTCCTATGACCGGCTGGATGCGCTCTCGCGTCTGGCGCCTGTTACAGTCTATGCGAATCCCGATTATACAGCCTCAGGATATGAAGGGGGAACACTCCTTGGATTCTCTGCCATTAAGAAGACGTTCTCTTCTCTGTCCGGGGACCCCTCTTCTGTTCTGGCAGAGTGTGACTGGGCAGAAGAGATGGTGATTGCTGTCTGTGAGAAGTATCTCCGGAGAAACGACCCTCCAAATGCCGCTATATGTTCTCAGGCCGGGTATGCAGGATTTTTCGCTGATCTTCTTGTACGGTATCTTGGATCAGATACTCCCTTGATCCTCAGAAGGAATGAGACTGATCTCCCGGCTGTCACCGACTACGATCAGATCGCGGATGCTCTGCATGGTGACTCCTATAATCTTATCATCGGCTCTTCATATGAAGCTCAGATGAAACCTGATGCCGGCTTTGTCGGTGTGACCCCCCCGATTCGTGGACGGATTGTTATCGGAAGCCGACCACTTGCGGGCATTGAAGGTGTCATCACTGCGGTCGAGATGATATTGAACGCACTTATGGATAAGAAAAAGAGAGTTTGATGAGTCTATGTGGGGTTGACCCGGCATACAAGCTCATCCGTTGATCCAGTATGAAACCGTCGTTGGGTTTGCTGTGATCCATGCACGTGCAGCTTCCTCTTCGGGCATGCCACCTTCAATGCTGGTCATGACAACCGCAATATCGTCAGCTGTCCACTGGAAACGTTCAAGGATTGCATAAGCCTCCGGCTTATCCTCTTTGAGTCCAACACGTGAGATGGTGACGATGTCTTCAGCATCACCATAGACGCCTTTTGGATCATCGAGGAACTTCAGGTCATAACGGCCAAACTTCCAGTGTGGCGCCCATCCGGTAACGACGACCCACTCTTCACTGTTGATCTTTGATCTCAGTTCAGCTGCCATTCCGCCACTGCTGCTCGCAACCAATTCATAATTGAGGGCGTATTCATCAATTGCATTCTCTGTTGCGGACATAATTCCCGCGCCCGGATCGATACCAATGATCTTTCCATCAAATGAATCAGCAACACCGTTCATCTCCTCGATCGAGTTGATGGTGACATATGTCGGAACAACAAGACCGATACGGGCCGATCCTTTGATATTCTCATTGACATACACGAGGTTGTCGCCGTACTGCTCCCAGTATGCGCCGTGAGTGTGGGGGAGCCATGCGGTTGTGGTGACATCAATATCACCACGTGCAAGCCCGGCATAGAGGGGGCCTGCATCGACTGCGATGAGATTCACCGTATATCCTGCATCTTCTAACGTAGCCTTCAGGACATTTGTGCTTGATATGGCACAGTCCCAGGTGACATACCCAATTGAGATCTCTTTTGCTGGTTCTGCTGGCTTCTCATCCACACACCCTGATACCAGAAGTGCTGAGATGAGGATCAGACCTGCAATGATAGAAATTACCATGTGTTTAGAAGTCATGTATTTTCACCATACTTGAGTAATAAATTTAGGAGTCATAATAGACCGATTCAGTTTGGGGGTTTATATGTGAAAAGATTTATTGAGTATCTTTAAATTATAGAAGATATTTCCGATGAGATCACCTCTTGTCTGCCTCTGTCGGACCTGACGTGATCAAGCTCTGGGTGATCCGATCAAGGATAATTGCGAGGATAACAATCGCAAGACCCGCTTCAAAACCCATCGCGATATCGACCCGCTGGATCCCAACCAACACCTGGTACCCAAGTCCTCCAGCTCCGATCATCGATGCGATGACAACCATCGAGAGGGCGAGCATGATGCACTGGTTCACGCCTGCCATGATCGTCGGAAGTGCTACCGG
>NZ_JAUSCG010000015.1 GCF_030651615.1 Methanocalculus sp. | reverse complement strand
CAGGTAATTGATGTCTCTCTTACCCGGGCTTCTGCATGGTAAAGCAGGTGCATGTGCGCTGCTGCTGCTCTCATAGAAAGGGCTGGTAAGCCTTGGGTGTGTGATCTGGATGCTGAAGGGTGAGCCAGACCTGAATAGTGTGTCATATCCCTCTGCCTGTGACTATGATCAATTAATATATTATGGAGTGTGTATTCATTGTACATTCAAAGGTGATCTCTATGAATATTACTATTGGAAGGCCATATGAAGAGGCGATAAGGAGGATCATCAATAAGGGATATGCGGGGAATCAGACGGAGGTTATTCGACAGGCTATACTCGCATATGACAGGATGATTGAAGAAGAAGAGCTGATGCTTGTTCACAGAGGGGTATCCATTGAATTGAGTGAGGCTCTGGCCGGTACAATCTGTCTCACCACGATGGATGAGATGAAAAAGCTCATTACGAAGTGATCGAATGGAGATTCTCTTCCTGGAATCTGCACGAAAAGAGTTTGAAAGGCTACCAAACGATCTTCAGCATCTCTTCCTCTTGCATTTTGAAAAGATACAGTCTATACCTCCTCGCCGTCATTTGAGATATGGCATACCATCTCATGTTGAGAAGGTGACACGACAGGCACGGATTATATACGAGATTCATGAAGAAACTCTGTATATTCTTCACTGTTTTGCAGATCATAAGGAATATGAGCAGTGGTATCGTTCATATTGCTGATTTACCGCCATTGATTGGCGTGACAGAACTCTCCCGGACTGGATTGGAGAATATAAAAGAGGGGTTGGATTAATGGTAAATCTGGTGGTTTCAGCCCTGCTTGTACTCGCAGAATTTGCAGAGTGGACAGGGGTAGATAGCCTCGTCCTTGCTTGCGAGGGTGATCGCTTTGCCACACTTCTTACAGACATATCTGCCCTCTCCGGGCTTGTCGCCACATTTGATTGACATACTTATTGTTCGGATGTTTACGAATATATGTCTTGTGATTGTGACGACGGAGATAAAGTGATAGGATGTATGGTCTTTTTTTTATCTGTTGAATACACGTTTTGATCCTGTGTCTTCTTTCGAAGTTATCTTACTGTTGATCTTCTGTTATCGTACTCCGGCTGATCGCTGGTTATAGTGTGGGATGAGTTTCAGATAGTGAAGTGCCTCTTCTTCTGTAGATACGCCATAGACTCTGTCATCGGGGATATCCGGGTATCGTATGCGGCCGTCAATTCGCTGGTCAGCGACCATGCCGCTCCATCCCTCTCCACGATACCCGAGGATGAGCCTCCCTTTTGCCCAGGCCATCGCAATCTCTGAAAGGGTGCCTGACCCCCCGCCAATGGCAATGATCGCATCGGAATTTGCGATGAGGCAGTTTCGCGCAATATCAAGCCCGGTTGCGATGCAGATGTCGGCATACTGGTTCGCATCGCAGGCGTCATTGCCGGGGAGGATTGCGATGATGTCACCGTCCTGATGTTTTGGAGATCGTCTCGCCCCCCGTGATGCCGCCTCCATCACGCCGCCTCGTCCCCCTGTGACGAGCCGGTATCGGCAATTGATAAGGGCATACCCGAGCCGCTCTGCCATCTGGTATTGTTGTGTATCTTCATCCAGCCGGGCATCACCGATCACCGCAACCAGCGGGCGTCTGGGAGATGGTGTACTGGTTGGTTGGTCTTTTGGGGGTCCGGGATTCATCTCGTTTTCATCTCCAGCGTATAAGGGTGCTGTCACCTAATCCAGCCCGGCATTCGCAAGCGTTGGATCAAGGAAGAGTGCCCGATCTATTGACTCGACGGCTTCATCAAGCCGGTCGAGCATCGAGAGTGCTGTGCCACGGGTGTACCATACACCGGCATTCTCCGGTTCAAGCGCAAGCACCTTATCGTAGGATTCGACTGCTTCGGCATACCGCCTGAGATCATCGAGCGCGAGACCCCGGTTGAACCAGAGGACGGGGTTCTCCGGATCAATTGCAAGCGCCCTGTCATAGGATTCAATTGCTTCAGCAGGTCTGCCGAGCATAAAGAGTGCAAGGCCCCGGCCCCACCATGCTCTTGCATCACCCGGATGTATCTCAATTGCCTTATCAAATGCATCGATTGCATCATCATATCTCTCAAGCTGGGCGAGGCTTGCACCCTCCCTGATGAGTTCTTCTACTGTAGATTCCATATTTCCACTCCTCTATGCTATCTGGTGGGGATTGATCTCTTCGAGATTTTCTTTTGATCGGTTTTATTCTTTCGGAAGAAGATCCCGGAGATTGTATGACACTCAAATCTTTGTGGTTCACTGTAGTATCACTGTCAACATTATGCCAATCCATGAAGATCATTATTTTCATGGCATCACTCTCCAAGTCCAATCATTGTCTCTACACCGTCGAGACAATTGATCTCACACTCCCAACACCACACCATGTGGAGTAACCACCCCACAAGTACGAGCCCTGTTTCATGGTGCATTAGATGGATCAAATGCGTCCGATATCCAATCAATGCTTAATCTGATCGATCGTGTCCATTTCCCCAAAGAGTGTCTCAAACCCGCCCTTGATAAAGGTCTGATCGAATCCCATCACCCGCACCCTTCATCCCCCTCCGCCACAAACATCTACCTGACAACCATGGGCGATAACAAAACCCCATCCGAGAAACCCCTCCTCACCGATCCCCCCTTCTACCTCCCGGAGTTTGAGGAGTCCTACCGGTACATCATCGACGAATATGATGTCGAACCAAAGGAGATCGGGATCTTCCTCCCCTGTGCGATGAGGAAACCCTACAGCAGCAGCCCAAGCCACCAGCTGATCAGGATGGTCATCTCGCAGGTCCTCGACCCTGACCAGTATCATATCGTCGTCTTCGGAACCTGTGGCATCGTCCCCGGGGAGCTCGAAGAGATGTACCCCTATGCCCATTACAAGTACATGCTCGGCAAGTGTAAGGATCAGTTGGTCCTTGACGACTTCCTCAGGATCGAGACCGACCGGGTCGCCGGGTACCTCGGGAAGACACGCGACCTGTACCGGTACCGGATCGCCTACTGCCTCGGCATCTTCCGGGAGGCGTTCATCAGGGGGGCAGAGCAGGCAGGTGTCAGAATTGACCTCATCCTCCCGACAAAAGACGTCATCAATATGATCGTTGAGCAGGGTGACTGCGCCTTCCAGGAGGGCTCCCTCTCGATGGATGACTATCTCGGGGAGCTCTGCGAAGAGCTTGTCCGGTTCAGAAACTCTCACCTGAAAAAAGAGTAGATTCTCTTCAGATCAGCGGATCAGGCTGGTTTCCACCGAGTGACGGGAGCTTCGTCGGCTTGATCAGCACCGGATCATCAGACTGCCGGATCTTCTCGATCAGCAGCTCTTTTCCCTTCTTCGTCATCGCAAAGACCGGAACCGAGACCCCGGCCTGAACGAGCGCCGTCTTCCCGGCGATCTCGCGGATATGTCCTGATGCGCAGGCCGTCACCAGATCAGATGCAGCAACGAGGGCCTGCGACTCATCGTATGAGAGGCCGGTGACATGGACGCCGACGATCATTACATCCGGAAACATCCGGCGGATCGCCAGAGCATCATCAGGCAGTGCAACCGTCACAGCGATCCAGGTGAAGCCCTCCTCCACCGCACGGGCAACACCGGCGACCTGATTCATCGTCCCATCTTCGGGATCAAGGACGATACCCCCACCCGCCTTGATCCTCGAAATAACTGACGAATACGGCGTCGTCGAAACGAGACCCGACATCCGGCCGCCGATCCCCTGCACCATCGATGGCCTCGTCACGATCACCGTCCCAGCACCGTCACAGGCGAGGACAACCGCATCGATGAGCCCCATCTTCATCCCGAAACTCAAAATCTCAGATGCACCAAACCCGACAAACTCGCGGTCATCCTCAACCTGTCTATCCGGAGTGCACATCCCAAACGCAGCGATACGATAGCGAATATTTGCAGCGATATGCTCCTTATTCATCTCAGGTATTGGGTGGGCAAACCGCTGTGCAAGCGGGCAATTTCGGATCAGCGGCTCGCCGACCTCCACAACATCTCCGTTTCGAATGATGATCCGTGCCCGGCCGTTCGCCTCGATGATATGCTCGTCGTTCTGCCCTGTCATTGAATACTCCCTTCGTATGTACTACTGTCTACCCGGAATTGTATCAAGATACGCATAGAAAAATTCCGATTATCTCTTCATCCCGCCACAGACCGGACAACCCGGATTCCTCTCAACTGCGATCATATCGACTTCAGACCGCATCCCATCCCAGAGGAGGAGCCGGTCTGTCAACAGCTCACCCATTCCAAGCAGGTACTTCAGCACCTCGTTTGCCTGCACCGATCCGATGATGCCTGCCGTAGCACCGATGACCGGGATCACCTCTGATGGCGGCGGATGGGGGAAGATGCAGGAGAGGCAGGCGGTCTCTCCCGGAATGATCGTCGTCGCCTGGCCATAGAATCCCCTGATCCCACCATGGAAGAGGGGGATCTCTCTCTTGTATGCCACCTGGTTCAGGAGATATCTGACCTCAAAGGTGTCCATCGCATCGACGATCCCATCAGCCCCTTTAACAATCCCTGAGATGCTCTCCTCATCTATCCGGCGGTCAATCGCAGTAATCTCAATATCGGGGTTCAGATCTGACAACCTCCGGGCCGCCGACTCCGTCTTCCTCTCCCCGACAGAGCGGCCACCATGCAGAATCTGCCGGTTCAGATTCGTCAGATCAACTGCATCATTATCTGCAATAATGAGTCTTCCCACCCCGGCAGCTGCGAGATAAAGCGAGACGGGAGAGCCAAGCCCGCCTGCACCTGCGATGAAGATCGCAGATCCTTTCAGTTTATCCTGCCCCTCCTCCCCAAAGAGGGGTATCTGGCGTTTGTATCGTTCCAGTTCACCATCAGACAGCATCGTTATCCCCTCATATTCGATCCATGAACCGGGATGGTATATCTCTTCTCCGTTCACTCATCTCCCAAGCACCCGGCAGACCGAACATAACTCTCCACTTGAGACCTCCCCGCAGTGTACACACCTCTGGAGCACCCCTTGCGAAACCTCTTCAGCAAGCAGATTCCGAACCTGATCCCGTGATCTGATCAACCGCCACCTCGTCCCCGGATAACGAAACTCCAGATCGGCAAGCATCCCCCGCACCTCGCCCCGGAGTGCCCCCCCTGCATACGGACACTCGGGGAGATCGGTATAGGCACCTGATACGAGAAGATACGTGGTAATCTCCTTCTCTGAGAGTACCGAGAGGGGTTTAATCCTCGGGATGAAACAGTCCGGGAGCCCCTCTGATGTGTCAAGGAGGAGTTTTGAGAGATCTCCTCTCAATACGTTCATCAGGACCGACTGCGCCTCGTCATCAAGGTTATGACCGGTTGCGATATGTGTTGCCCCCATCTCTGCTGCTGCAACAGCAAGTGCCCGCCGTCTGAGCACTCCGCAGACCGTGCAGGCTTCTGCCTCTCTATCTGATAGGAGAACATCGAGATCAGCCCCAAAGAGATCAGAGAACGAGACGATCCGGTGTTCAATTCCAAGTCGGGTCGTCAGGTCAACTGCTGCTGCAACCGTCTCCTCACGGTATCCTGCGATCCCTTCATCCACCGTGATCGCAATCAGATGTACCCCCGTACATGAAGAGACGATTCCGTGGAGCAGGATCAGAAGAAGTGTGCTGTCTTTTCCGCCTGACAGACCAACAGCAATCCGATCACCTAGTGCAAGCAGTCCCGCCTCCATAATACCGGCCTTCACCCGGGCTGCACAGTCTTCTACAAAATGCTCTGCACAGAGCCTCCGCTCAGGATCGAAGAGCCTGGCAACCGGCGGCTTTCCGCAGAGAGAGCACCCCTCATCCGCCATGAGAGACCTGGATGATCCGAAGCTCATCCTCTCCTTCTGCCAGTACATCTTCAGGCACCACCATGCCGTTTCTGATAACGATCACAGATGCCGGGTTCAGCCCAAGGGCTGCCAGGATATCCTCGATCAGAGTAGGATCCGGTGGCAGGAGATGACGGCTCCTGTCCGGAAGGATCACCTGCATTG
>NZ_JAUSCG010000010.1 GCF_030651615.1 Methanocalculus sp. | reverse complement strand
AAGATCCCATTAAAACCATATCTTTGTGTCTTTGCGCCTTGGCGTGAGAAATAATCTACACTCCCTGAAATGGGATCACGCAAAGACGCCAAGCCGCAAAGGAATGATCTCACAAAAAGACATCGCTACCATCCTATTTGCTGAATCGTTCCTGTCTTAAGATCCAAATAAAACCATCTCTTTGCGTCTTTGCGCCTTGGCGTGAGAAATAATCTGCACTCTCTGAAATTGGATCACGCAAAGACGCCAAGCCGCAAAGGAATGATCTCACAAGGAGATGTCGCTATCATTCTAAGGATGAATCGTTCCTGTCTTAAGATCCCATTAAAACCATATCTTTGTGTCTTTGCGACTTGGCGTGAGAAATAATCTACACTCTCTGAAAATTGGATCACGATAAAGACGCCAACCGCAAGAGAATAATCTCACAAGGAGATGCCGCTATCATTCTAAGGATGAATCGTTCCTGTCTTAAGAGCCCAATAAAACCATCTTTTTGCGTCTTTGCGACTTGGCGTGAGCATCCTCCTACCTCTCCGAAAACGGGATCACACAAAGACGCGAAGTTCCTTCTGTTCAGGGTTACAGCACCCCTTTGCGTCTTTGCGCGAGCAGTAATCTTCCCACTGCACTGGAACCTCACGACAGGCTCCTCCGCAAGATCAGCGTTAAAAAAGCAATAATTTGAGAGAGGAGATGAGCTTCCTCGCTACCGAGGCCTCATCATTACTGCATCGGCACTTTTATCTCAATTGTATATGACTCGATCAGCCTGCTGTCGATTACCAGATAGTAGCTCCGACCTCCCTCATAGAACTTCTGCTTCCAGGGCCGGGGGTCGTTCTCACTCCAGCCCCGGTCATCAATTATCCCGCCAGGGCTCAGTGTCCCCACCTTCCGGCCTGGATCCTGTGCATCCATCACGGTAATCGAGAACTGCGGATATCCAACAGCTTGTGATGCTCCCTCTGCGATTGGACGGACCGATGGTGTAATCGAATACCAAAGCTCCCAGCGCGGGAAGGGGATCGAGAAGATCTGAGAAGTGCCGCTGAATTTCCCTTCAAAGATAGCGTACGTCTCAAGAGTCGTCATCCCCTCACCCGACTCGACCGGACGGCGGGATGTGATACCCCCCTCCTCCTGAGTTAGTTTGTAGGTTGCCGGATCGACGTACCCAAGCTCAATCGGCTTTCCATCCCATACCTGAGTTGGACTATCACCAATCCCGCTTCCTTCAACTGTTGACGGATGAGGTATAGTAATCTGACCAAGAGGCACTGCGCCTGGAACAGATGTCGGGGGTGTGGTCCTCTCCGGGGATCCCATCCCCGGGATCGCCGGGATGCTGAGATCCGGGCTCTCACCGGTCGCCATAGGTTTGATGACGACTGCAACGATGATAACAAAAACTATTCCAATCAGAAATGTGATACCATCTTTTTTGTCCAAATTATCTCCCTCCTCTCATCCATTCTACAATCTATTAGTATTCTGGCAATCCTGCGATCAGACGGGGAAAAGCTATCGCCCCAATACATGCAGTTCTGTATGATGAATAGATATTTATAGTATTGTACACACAAGTTCTGGTACGAATATTGGACTCTCCAATGTTCATGATTCGAATCAAAAGGTGATGTTATGATGACATTAAAACGAAAAGAGGACGGCTTCACCGGCCTTGAAGCTGCGATTGTTCTGATCGCATTCATCGTGGTCGCTGCGGTTTTCTCATATGTGATGCTCGGCGCTGGGTTCTTCACAACCCAGAAGAGCCAGGAAACTATCTACTCTGCCATCGGGCAGGCTGCAACGAATATGGAAGTCTCCGGACCGGTTATTCTGAAGACAGGTACTGACAGTAAAGTTGCATTCGCCAACTTCACCCTGATCCTTGCTGCAGGTGGAAATCCGGTTGATATCACCAAAGTGGTGTACACCGTATCGACACAGCAGGGTATTCGGGAGCTGGATTATGACAATGTTAAAGGTGGTTTGAGATGGTTCAACAATAATAGCAACACACTCCTTGAACGTGGTGAGATCATTGATGTCGGCATCAGCAGTGGTAATGGGGCAAACCTCATCGAAGCGAACCTGCCGTTCACCATTGAGGTGAAACCCGCTGTTGGTGCATCACTGCCGATCACCCGCTATGCACCGCTTTCATTTGCGGCGAATTCGATTTATGAGGTCTATTGAAGGTGATTACGATGAAAAGAAATGAACACGCATTTACCGGCCTTGAAGCCGCAATCGTCCTGATCGCGTTCGTCGTCGTCGCCGCGGTCTTCTCGTATGTGATGCTCGGTGCCGGATTCTTTACCGCTCAGAAGAGCCAGGAAGTCGTCCACACAGGTATCGCGCAGGCAGCGTCCAGCATTGAGTTAACCGGCGATGTCTATGGTTATGGGAACACCTCTTCAACAGGTCTGAAGAGTATTAACTTCACCATTGCCCTGACATCCGGGATGTCCCCGATGAACATCTCGGCGATGGTCGTATCCTATGCCGACCGGAACCAGAGAGAATATCTGACATATTCTCCGGGTTCAGCAAGTGTTTCCACATGGTATATCAGCAAATTCTTTAACAATGTCACAGATGACACGGTTCTTGAACCAACTGAGAAGTTCACGCTGACCATGACTCTTCCAACAAACAACCCCACTCCAAACACACGGTTTACAATCCTGATGCAGCCAGAAATTGGTGCACTGACAACCGTTGTACGGACTGTTCCAGCATCCATCTACCCGGTGAACATTCTCCGGTAAACCACTCACTTTTTTTTCTCTCATTCAATCGAATACCTCTCTTCTGCATGAATTTTTACCATTAACTCGCAGAATTCTGTATTTCCACTACCACAACATTTAAGTATTCATATGACGATATAGTATTAATATGGCAGTGAACCAGTCTCAGGTCGACAGCATTCTGGCGGGTGCATCAGCCGAGGATCCCGAGGTAAAACTGCAGAATCTGGAGCGAGAGGTTGAACTTCTCAAAAAATCGATCAAGAAGCTGCTGATCGATATTCGCGAGAGGTTAAACGAAGGGGATAATCCACTTACTGTCCTTGGACAGAAAGGTGAGGTGATCGCCGCAGGACTCACTGCTGAGGATGCAGCACGTCTGGAAGAGCTTGAATTAAAGGTTGCTGAACTTTTTGATATGCAGGAGGCCAATTCCGAAGAGGATGAGAAGCTTAAGGAATTGTTAAAACAACAATCTGAAATCAAAAAGGTCCCCGATAAACCAGCAGACTTCACCCTCCCACAACTCCCACCAGGCGATCCATCCATCCATCCGCAAACAAAAAAACCTCAGGCGAAGGCATTAAAAGACGAAAAACTCTGCCTTCAGAAGGTTTACCATCTTTTCAACTGGACAAAAGCCGCAATCACAAAATACGGGCATGACCGCCTTGATATCATGCTTGACAGTTACCGCTCAATTGGTTATATCACAAAAGATGCAGCTGACGAAGTGAAAGAGATCGCCCGGATTATGCCTGCATCTCTTGGAGAAGAGCATGAGGTGGGGGCAGATGAGTTTGTATCCGAACTCTATATACTCAACAGGATAATGGACCCCGATGATACATCCCTTGATCGGGATATGATCGCCGTAATGATGGAGCGGGACACGAAGAAGGGTTTTTCAAAGAGAAACCTCCCC
>NZ_JAUSCG010000222.1 GCF_030651615.1 Methanocalculus sp. | reverse complement strand
GATCGAATCAGTCATTCTGTCTGCATACAGAACGACATGAGAGTTTACGTTTCGTGCCGCTCTTCCGATCGTCTGGATGAGACTCTTTTCGTTTCTGAGGAACCCTTCCTTGTCTGCGTCAAGGATACCAATGAACCCTACCTCGGGGATATCCAGCCCTTCTCTCAGAAGGTTGATCCCGACGAGGACATCGAAGGTGCCGAGCCGGAGCTGCCTGATGATCTCTGTCCGGTCAAGGGTCTTTATCTCGGAATGGAGGTATCTGGTCTTGATCCCCTGACCGACCAGATAATCGGTGAACTCTTCTGCCAGTTTCTTGGTGAGGGTGGTGACAAGCACCCGATCACCCACCTCAATGGTGCGCCGGATCTCATTCAGCAGGTCCTCTGTCTGCCCATCGATCGGACGTACCAGGACCACCGGGTCAACGAGCCCTGTCGGCCTGATGATCTGTTCGACCACCTGTTCTGCATGGTCTGCTTCATACTCCCCGGGAGTTGCTGAGACGAAGACGACATGCTTCATGTACCCTTCGAACTCAGGGAACTTCAGCGGCCGGTTATCAAAGGCGCTTGGGAGGCGGAACCCGTAATCTACGAGGCTCTTCTTCCGGGCATAATCCCCGTTATACATTCCCCTCACCTGGGGAAGGGTCTGGTGACTCTCATCAATGATTAACAGGAAGTCGTCAGGGAAGTAGTCGAGGAGACAGTACGGCTTCTCTCCGGCACTCCTCCCATCAAAATGACGTGAATAGTTCTCGATACCTTTGCAGCTCCCGGTCTCCTCGATCATCTCGATATCAAAGAGTGTCCTCTGCCTGAGGCGATGCGCCTCGATCATACCGAGTGTCGGGAGCACCAGGTCAAGCTCAGATCGAATCGAGATGACAGCCCGCTTCCGTTCATCCTCCGGTGTCACGAAGTGGCGGGCCGGATAGATGTGGAAATACTCCATCGTGGAGAGGCGCCTTCCACTCGTCTTCTCGATCTCCGATATCCGCTCAACCGTATCCCCGAAGAGTTCAACCCTGATAATATCGTTAAAGTATCCGGGAATAATCTCGATAGTGTCCCCCCGGACACGGAATCTTCCCGGTGCAAGTTCGGTATCGTTTCGTTCGAACTGAATCTCTACAAGCCGCCCTATGATATCATTTCGACGGACTGTATCACCGCATCTGAGTTCAAAACCAAGATTCTGAAAGTGTTCTGGATTTCCAAGGCCGTAGATACAGGAGACTGATGAGACGATGATGGTATCTTTTCGTGAGAGGAGGGATGCTGTTGCCGACAGGCGCATCTGCTCGATCTTCGGATTGATATCAGCGTCTTTCTCGATGTACTGATCTTTTCTGGGCAGGTACGATTCGGGCTGATAGTAATCATAGTATGATACGAAATACTCGACCCGGTTCTCTGGGAAGAAGTCGAGGAATTCATTGTATAACTGGGCTGCCAGCGTCTTGTTATGTGCAAGAACAAGGGTTGGCATCTGAAGCTCTGCAATAAGGTTTGCGATGGTGAAGGTTTTACCTGACCCTGTCACGCCGAGGAGGGTCTGCCGCTTCATCTCGTTAGAAAATCCGTCTCTGAGGCTCTGGATTGCCTCAGGTTGTGAACCTGCCGGTTTGAAATCTGCATGGAGGGTGAACTTCATGGGATCACCTTCTTTCGTCTTCGTATCCGGTTATAGGTGACGGCGAACCGGTGTGCTTCGTCACGGATCTCCTGGATGAGGAGGGATGCGGGATCATCAGCTGGAATCGGAAGAGGGTAGGGGATGGTCGGCATATAGATCTCCTCTTCACGCTTTGCGATTGAGATGACCGGCACCTCCAGATCAAGGTTCTTCAGCTCAGAATACGCAGCTGAAAGCTGGGCCTTGCCGCCGTCTATGATGATCAGGTTGGGTAGCTCCTTCTCTTCTTTGATCAGCCTGCTGTATCGTCGTCTCACAACCTCCCGAATCGATCCGGGATCGTCCCCCCCTTCTGCTGTCTTCAGGGAGTACCTGCGATAGTTCTTCTTATCCGGCCTGCCTCCTCTGAACCGGACCATCGATCCGACGGCGGCGGTGCCTGAGAGGTGTGAGATATCGAAGCACTCGATGATATCCGGCATCTCCCGGAGGTGGAGGGCCCGTCTGAGTGCATGTACCCGTTCTTCTCCTGAAAACCAGGTGAGATCGACATTCTTCCCGGCAAGATCAAGGAGCTCTCGTTTCCCTCCCTGTTTTGGGATCGTTATCAGAACACCCTTTCCCCTGAGTTTTGTCAGGTAGTCTGTGATGGCATCGTCAACCTTCTCAGGGAGGATCACTTCCCCCGGCACCTCATGATCGCTATAGTACTGAACGAGGAATTCTGAGAGGAAATCCGGTGATTCGGTGAACTGATACTCCTCCTTCTCCATGAGGGTTCCGTTCCTCTGGTGGAAGAGGAGGAGATAGACCTCACCTCCGGTGACACGGTAGTTGATCAGATCTCCTTCACTCGCATGTTTTGGTGTCACCATCCGCCTGCCGGCAAGATGTTCAAGGGCGGTGATCGTCTCCCGGATCGTGATTGCAGACTCAAAGGCACATGCTGCCGAGAGGCGTTCCATCTCAGCCTTCAGCTCAAGGATAAGGTTCTTCGTCCTGCCTTTCAGGACCTCGGTCGCCTGTCTGACCCGTTCTGCATAAGCTTGCTGACCGATTGCACCGATGCAGGGGGCTGGGCATGTACCGATATGGTACCTGAGACAGGCACGTTTTGGGAGTCTCCTGCATGAACGGAGACCAAATATCTTCTTCACCATCGCAAGGAGATGGTCACGTTCCCTGCCTGATACAAAGGGTCCGAAGAATGACCCTTTTGGCACGGTCTTCCGTGCGATCCCGATTCTGGGATACGGATCATCTGAGAGTTGGATGAAGGCGTAGCTCTTCGCATCTTTCAGATCGATATTGTACTTCGGCTGATGCTTCTTGATCAGCGTATTCTCAAGGATAAGGGCTTCGGTCTCGCTCGCTGTTGCGATGAAGTCAACTGATCTGATCGCTCCGACAAGGACTGCGGTCTTCGGATCGGATTCGTTCTTCCGGAAGTAACTCTGCACCCTCTTCCTGAGGTTCTTTGCCTTGCCCACATAAATGACGGTCCCCTCTTCGTCCATGAAGAGGTATGAACCCGGCTCATCAGGGATATGAGATGTATCGATGATCATACTCCAAGCAATGGCCTGAGGAACCGGCCGGTATGGCTCTCTGGCACGTCCGCAATATCTTCGGGTGTACCGGCTGCGATGATCTCACCACCTGCATCCCCACCCTCTGGTCCGAGATCGATGACATAGTCTGCTGACTTGATCACATCAAGGTTATGTTCGATCACAACGATGGTATTCTTCTTTGATACGAGATCGTCAAGAACAGATATGAGTTTGCTGACATCATGAAAATGGAGGCCGGTCGTCGGCTCGTCGAGGAGGTAGATCGTCTGGCCGGTGGACCGTTTCGCCAGTTCACGGGTGATCTTGATCCGTTGCGCCTCACCACCTGAGAGGGTTGTTGCACTCTGTCCGAGTTTGATGTACCCAAGCCCGACCCGGCAGAGGGTCTCAAGTTTCTGACTGATGGAAGGGATATTCTCAAAGAGGGTCCTCGCCTCTTCGACACTCATTGAGAGGACGTCTGCGATCGTCTTTCCACGGTACCTGACCTCAAGTGTCTCACGGTTATACCGTGCCCCTTTGCACTCTTCACATTCGACGAAGACGTCAGGGAGGAAGTGCATCTCGATCTTGATGGTCCCGTCCCCCTGGCATGCTTCGCATCTGCCACCCTTGACATTGAAAGAGAAGCGACCGGGCGCATATCCCCGCATCTTTGCCTCTTTTGTTTCTGCAAAGATCTTTCTGATCTCGTCAAAGACCTTCGTATAGGTGGCAGGATTCGATCGCGGTGTCCTCCCGATGGGGCTCTGGTCGATGACGATCACCTTATCGATTGGGAGGTCTGTTGTCAGGGTCTCAAATGCACCTACCTGCTGACGTGAGCCATATACTGAGTTCATCAGAGCCGGGTAGAGGGTCTCATAGATGAGAGTCGACTTTCCTGAGCCGGAGACCCCGGTGATGACGGTGAAGAGGCCGAGTGGAATCTCCGCATCGATTCCTTTGAGATTATGTTCACTGCATCCGGTGATTACAATAGCGGGCCCTTTTGGTCTTCTCTCTTGTGGAACCGGGATTGTCAGGGTGCCGGTGAGGTACTTGCCGGTCAGGGAGTCTTCTGTCTCCAGAATCTCCTGCAATGTTCCGGAAGCGACGATCTCACCTCCATGAATACCTGCTCCGGGCCCCATATCGACGATATAATCCGCCTGCCTGATGGTATCCTCGTCATGCTCTACGACGATCAAGGTGTTGCCGAGGTCCCGTAAGTGTTTGAGGGTCTCGATTAAACGGTGATTATCCCGCTGGTGGAGGCCGATTGACGGTTCATCAAGGACATAGAGAACACCCATGAGATTCGATCCGATCTGGGTTGCCAGACGGATACGCTGCGCCTCTCCACCTGAAAGGGAGCCTGAGTTTCTTGAGAGTGTCAGGTAGCCAAGCCCGACCCGTTCAAGGAAGAGGAGGCGGGCATTGATCTCCTTTCGGACCTGCCGTGCGATCTCTTCCTCCCGACCGGTGAGAGGGAGTTCCTCAAAGAAAGAGAGTGCTTTTGATACCGAGAGGTTCGTAAGATCAGCAATTGAGTGATTATGCACCTTCACTGCAAGCACCTCCTTCTTCAGCCGTGCTCCATTACAGGTGGAACAGGGGGTGATCCGCATGAACTTCTCCAGCTCTTCACGTCTGAACTCTGATTTCGTCTCCCGATACAACCGATCTGCCTGGGGGATCAGACCTTCCCATACACCTTTGTGAGACCAGTTTGCATCCCCATTCTTCATGCTCATTGAGAACCGGATCTCTTCATCTGATCCGTACATCAGGGTGTGATACTGCTCTTCTGTCAGTTCTGAGAGGGGTGTGAAGATGTCGTATCCTGAATGTTTTGCAACCGATGCCAGGTACTGCATCCGGTATCCGTCGAGGAAGTTCCGATAGAGGGCAACTGCACCATCAGCAATGCTCATGGTCCGATCGGGAATGATCAGATCCGGGTCAAGCCGCATCCGGAATCCAAGGCCGTTACAGGATTCACATGCCCCAAAAGGGCTGTTGAATGAGAAGAAACGAGGCTGGAGCTCGTCAAATGAGATGCCGCAGATCGGGCATGCCATCTCTGCCGAATAGATCTCTTCGGTCCCGTCTTCAAAGACCGCGATGACGAGGCCGCCGGATCGTTTCACCGCCGCCTCGCATGCCTCGGCAAGACGTGAGGTCTCGGCCGGGTCGAGACGATCGATGACGATCTCGATGTCATGCTTCACATACCGTTCAAGCGGTATCTCTTCATCGGTCCTGTGGATGGTGCCATCTACACGGACACGGGCAAACCCTTCACCATCCAGATCTTTGATCTGCTGGGCATAGGTGCCCTTCTTCTGCCTGACGATCGGTGCCAGGATGGTAACCATCTCAGAGGTCTTCGATCTGATCGTATCTGCTATCTGCTCCGGGGAGCGCGATTCGATCCTGATCCCATGCTCAGGACAGTAGGGAACACCGATTCGTGCGAAGAGGAGTCTGAGATAGTCATAGATCTCGGTGACGGTCCCAACAGTACTCCGTGGGTTCTTAGATGTCGTCTTCTGTTCGATCGATATTGCCGGAGAGAGCCCTTCGATCGCGTCGACGTCAGGCTTATTCATCAGACCGAGGAACTGCCTCGCATATGCTGAGAGCGACTCGACATACCGCCGCTGGCCCTCGGCATAGATCGTATCAAATGCCAGTGTCGACTTCCCTGACCCGGAGACGCCGGTGATGACGATCAGCTGGTCTCTTGGGAGCTGTAAGGTGATATTCTTCAGATTATGCTCCCGTGCCCCTCGAATGATCAGGTCTTTCATCAGTGGTGTACTGGTTGATCGTGG
>NZ_JAUSCG010000220.1 GCF_030651615.1 Methanocalculus sp. | reverse complement strand
CAACCTCAGGTTGTATCTCGATCTCTTCGTACGGAACCTCCTTTGTTCGGGGGGGTGCCCGGACATTCTTCATATCGGCCTTCAATATATTATCAAACCAGATCTCCCTTTGTGGGAAGGGTATCTGGATTCCGTTCTTCTCAAGCTCAATTTTGATCTTCCAGAGCAGTTCGGTCCGAAGACCCCACCAGTAGAGGGAAGGGGCCCAGATCTTAATGACAATATTAACACTGGATTCATCAAGTTTGTCCACATAAACCGAAGGTCCCGGGCTCTTTAAGGCATAGGGCTCTTTATCGATCATACCTTTGATGATAGAAATCGCCTTTCCTGCATCATCCTGATACCGGATGCCGATGGTATAGTCGAATCTTCGTGCCGGATGGATGACAAGATTTGTGATGTCACTTGTGAACATCTTCGAGTTTGGTATTCGGACATAGATCCCATCATAGGTCCGAACAATCGTCGACATAATCTGGATCTTCTGAACCGTCGCCGTCAGTGTTCCGATGGAGACATTATCACCGATCTTGATCGGCCGTTCAAATATCAGGAAAATCCCTGATACAAGATTTGAAACGATATTCTGGGTAGCAAACGCGACCGCAAGTGCGATGATACCTCCTGCAACGAAGAGACCGGAGAGGTCGAAGTGAAGGTAGGGGAGGAGGGTCAGGAGTGTTATTGCATAGACGATATAGGTCACAATCACCGTCATCAGGTCGAGATCGGACTTCGTCATCTTATCACCAAAACTCCGTTTGAACTGGGTTTTGACGATCTTGGCAATGATCAATCCAACTGCTGCAATAATCAGTACATAGATCAGATCAATCGGGGCCATATCCCCAATAAACGGCTTTGTCAGGAATACAGTAATAGATTCATCCATCTCAGGTCAACCCTTCATCCATCAGGTAATAGATCAATTTATCAACACCAGGAAATCCTCGTGAATAGTGCATTTCGATCGACTTCTGCATCCCACCCACGATGCCTTTATCTTCAAAAGCGGTGTATGCGATGGTCGGCTTGATGATCTTCATCCCTGCACTCATCGAAACGAGGTCATGAGTATAGTAGATCTTCATCCCAATATTTTCAAAAACGACCCGGGAGACCTCAACCCAACTTTTCGTAGTATTTATGAGATCCAGTTCAACAACCCCTTCTAATGAGGGATCAGGATTTGGCTGTTTGAGATAGACATTACTCCAGTGATACCTGGTGATCACTCCTGTATCGGTCGGACCATATAAAGAGTACTTCTGTGGCATCCGCGAGAAGATGTCAATACACCGGTATGCCCCCCCTTTCTGGAGAAAAACCGCGATCTCGATCGGAAATGTAAGATACACCCGACGTGTCACCTCAGGTTCGATCTCAATTGGCTGAAACCTGATCTCAAGAAACCGTGTCACCTCGTCGGGGAGGTTCAGCGGCTCCACCGGGTTGATGATCACCGTCCCCGAATCGGAAGCAATTATTTGTTCCACTGTCGATCCGCCCAGGTTCCGATAATACCGGAGAAATTCGTCATCTTTTGAGAAACAGACCTTCAGATCATCTTTCTCCACACAAAATTCATACCCGTATCGACCATACACAAGAGTGATCTGGTATCCCTCCACCAATAAAGGTTATCTCATGTCCTGAGACATTCCGAAGGCAAAAAATACATGGCGTATGACAGCAATTACTCTCCTCCAAGCTCTTCGATGACCAAAGAGAGGGAGGGATCACCCAACTCCTTCAGCATAAAGGCACATTCCAGACGGATCTCTGCCCCACCTTCCCTGATGATCTCAAGCAGCGGTTCTACTGCCCCCAGATCTGAAAAGAGTTTACATCGTGCATCAGATGGTGCAGATTTCACCGCATCAACGATCAAGGGGAGCGCAGAAGGACCGATCTTTGCAAGTGCAGCTGCCGCCTCTGCCTTCACCTGATCGACTGGATCAAAAAGAAGAGGGATGAGCAGAGGAATAACCTCTTCTGTTCCGATGATACCAAGAGCCGAAGCAGCAGAGGAACGAACAGCCGGATCAACAGAGGTAAGTGATCGGATCAGATCAGGAGTCGCACGATCACCAATTGCCCCAAGTGCGAGTGCTGCCCTGCTCCTGACATACGAATCGGGATCTGCAAGGAGGGAGATGAGCGGGGATATCGCTCTCTGATCACCGATCTCCCCAAGGGCGATCGCCACCTTCCACCTGACATCCTCATCCGGGTCATCAAGAAGTGATATGAGAGGTCCGACTGCCGGTCTTCCGATGCGTGCAAGGGCTTCAGCCGCTTTCCAGCGGAGACCGGAATAGGTATCACTCCGGGTGGTCTCGATGAGGAGTTCGATTGCACGGGGGTCGCGAAGGAGACCAAGGGCATCGATTGCAGCATACCGCTGATCCATCTCCCCATGAGCAAGCAGGGAGAGGAGACCGGGGAGATCACCTGACTTTCTCATCTTCACGATATCTGCTTCATTCACCATCATTGCCCGCACACGGTACATACTGTTCTCGATCACCTCTTTCACCGGAACATGGGTACGTAATGCCGATGCAAGGAACGCAGAGACGATACCGGCTGCAATGAGAGAAATGGCACGAAGAGCTGCATCTGCTGCCACCGATCCCGTCAGCGTGATCTCAATGCCATAATGGATTACCCCAAGATATGCGCCGACGATGACTGCCCAGTACCTGAAGTAGTACGCAGCGATGATCACCACCAGATAGTAGAGGTGTGAATAGCCGGTGACGATCCCTGATCCGGCATGGTAGAAGACTTCTGCTCCTGTTGCCAGAAAAAGACCCAGAATCACAACAATAAACGGGAGATTCCGGTATCCGGAATTGTGCATACCTCTCGTATCTCATAGAAGAGATATATGTTCATCGGGTTGCCTTCATTGCATTAAACCACCGCAATTCATTTTGGAACTGGTGTAAAAACCGAAGACTACTCGTACATGGAGAAGAAACCAACCGTATTTAGGGGAGGCTCCATCTATCCCGAAGAACAGAGAGTAGAATAGCGACCCGGTCTTTTCCGAATGTCATCAACTGGGGAAGGTGACCAGACAGAAATACGGGTTGCAGAAGAGAAGAGAGACTACCAGTTTCTCTGAAGAGACCAGAGGGGAGTTACGGTTTCGCTATCTGCGTTGCCTGATCCCTTCCTCATCCAGAAGACAGTGAAGATGGAGGTGAACACAAAAAAGCAGAAAGATGTCCGAAGATACGCTTGCGGAGGCTTATCATTCGGATTATATGAATGACAGAAACCAAACTCAGCCATGGTTATCAGTCAGACCTCATCCAATTACCCTGTCAGCTCAAAAAGATAGCCATCTTTCATTTGCACCAGCCTAACAGGATAACTATTCTCCGTTCTCCTTTTCTTGATATACATCATAGCTACGTCGGATTCCACTTCAGAGAGGAGCAGACGAAAGGGATCTCTTCTCCTGCAATCAGAACGATAAAGGGTGATCGTCAGAGAGACAAACAGACAATCATCTGCATGGAATTTTGGTTTATTTCTGAAAACCAAAAAACATCATGGGTGGAATGGAGAAATCCAGTATTTTTAGGAGAGGTATCATCTCTCCCAAACAACACAGAGTAGTATAGCGACCCGGTGGAATGATTGGTTCAACTGGGGAGTACAGCCATCAGGCTGCCGGATCGCAGAAGAAATGATATGCTACCTACATTACAAAGAGGAGGCAAGGTCGGCATCTGCGCCCACCGACTCCCTCTTCATCTGAGAGATGAAGGGAGGTGAAAAAAAAGAATAAAAGATTATAATCCGGGAAAATTGAACAGAACAGATACTTCAACATTGGTTACCTAAAAAACCTCATCCATGTGACCTGATCCCAGCTGTATATACCAGTTGGACAGGTATTTCTCCATTCTCATTTTCTCTCAAACTTCTCCATATGGGGTAACATTTCTAAAATAATTATCCTGTCCCTTAGAAGAGGCATAACACATCACCAATCGAAATAAGCAGATGACAGATAGTTACAGAAAAGACCAATCTCATATAAATAAAGACCTTCTCCCGAGAGTGACGACCCGAAATCTCGGAACCCACAGATAAACCTAAAGATGTTCGGTCTAACTACTTATCATCCAAGTGAGATAGTATATGAGATACTTCAGGAGATTGCAGTATGCACCAACATCACAGGGGGGAAGAAACTATACCATGCAGACACAGAGCATGTAACGTGAACAACCTCTCAAGAAAAGCAGAGGATTATCTCGAGGCGATCTACCGTGTCACCCGTGAGAAAGGGTATGCACGAACAAAAGATGTTGCCCTTGAACTTGGAGTCCAGCCCTCAACCGTCGTTGAGATGTTTCGGAAACTCCATTCATTTGGCCTGCTCGAATACCGCAGGTACGAAGGTGTCGTCCTCCGGCCGGAAGGGGAGACTATCGGACGATCTGTTCACCAGAGACATGAGACGCTCAAGGAGTTTCTCCTCATCCTGAGGGTCCCTGAAAATATCGCTGAACAAGATGCCTGTTTCATGGAGCATGAGCTTCACCCCGAGACAATACAGCAGATCAGAACCCTCCTCGACTGCCTTTCATCAGAACCGGATGCAGCAGGAACCGTAAAGCGGCACCTGATGGCAGCCCGGCTCTCACAAAAGTGAGGCAACCTTTTTCCTTTTATCTGCCTCATCAGCAAGTAGTCTCCTATGGATACCAGTATCCTCCTCGTCGGAATTGTCCTTGCAGTAACGATCATCCTCTTTGTGAGTGACCGGGTACGAATCGACCTTGTCGCAGTCCTCGCTGCCATCACGCTTGCCTGGCTTGGCCTCGTCACACCCGTTGAGGCAATCTCAGGATTTGCGTCAAACGCGGTCATGGCGATGGCATCTGTAATGATCCTAGGATATGGGATCGAGAGGACCGGGGTCACCTCAAAACTTGCCCGCTCAATCGTCAGATATGCAGGCAGCAGTGAACGGCGGGTCGGCACCACCATAGGAATGACGGTCGGTCTCCTCTCCTCAGTGATGCAGAATATCGGAGCGGCGGCCCTGTTCCTCCCTGCGATGAGGAGGATCTGCAAACAGACGAAGATCCCGGTATCCCGCCTGATGATGCCGATGGGGTTTGCCGCCATCCTCGGGGGGAGTCTCACCATGATCGGATCAGGGCCTCTGATCGTCTTGAATGATCTTCTGATCCAGTCACAGGCAGAACCATTCTCCCTTCTTGCCGTCACCCCGATCGGACTTCCCCTCCTTATCGCCGGGGTTGCCCTCTTTGCCCTCTTTAGCACCGG
>NZ_JAUSCG010000219.1 GCF_030651615.1 Methanocalculus sp. | reverse complement strand
GATATCGTATTACAACAGATGAAGATAATCGACTCCGCCCAATTCGGAAAACGGAGCATGTCATCGTATAAGTTGAGGGAAGAATAGACTATGAGTAAGCACACCGATTGTTACCAGTGTGAGACAAAACTCGGTAAAATTGCAATCGGGCTTAATAAAAAACTGCTTGATGTAAACTCAAAGCGATTTTACTGCCTTGATTGCTTAGCTGCTTATCTCGAGGTTACTGTTGATGAACTCCTAGCCAAGGTTGAGGAATTTAAGGAGCTAGGTTGCAAACAATTCTGAGGTGATGATGCCGTGATTTACGCTGATAATGCCGCGACTACGCGGATTTCCGACGGGGCATTTGAACAGATGCTTCCGTTTTTACGCGAGCAATACGGAAACGCATCTAGCCAGTATTCGCTTGGAGTAAAAGCCAAACGTGCCGTGAAGCAAGCACGGAAGAAGGTTGCATCAGCCATTGGCGCAGAGGCGTCAGAAATCATATTTACCTCTGGTGGGTCGGAAGCAAACAGTTGGATACTTCGCTGTGTTGCAGAATTTTACCACAACGAAAAGATTCACATCATTACCTCAATTATTGAACACCACTCTGTCCTGAAAGCTTGCCGTGCACTTGAACAAGGTGGCGGCGTTGAAGTTACCTTCCTGTCTGTTGATAATACGGGACGAATTTCGGTTGAGGATGTTAAGGCGGCAATAAAACATAACACAAAACTGGTTTCAATTATGCTTGCCAATAACGAAATCGGAACCATTCAGCCGATAGCAGAAATTGGTCAAATCCTGTGTGAGCGTGATATTCTGTTTCACACCGATGCCGTTCAAGCGGTTGGGCACATTCCCGTGAGTGTTGGCGATTTACAGGTTGATTTTCTAACTGCATCTGCCCATAAGTTTAATGGAGCAAAAGGTGTGGGGATACTCTATAAACGATCCGGTTTAGAATTATCGCCTTTGATATTTGGTGGCGAGCAGGAGCATGGGCTTCGTGCTGGAACAGAGAATGTCGCAGGAATTGTAGCAGCAGGCTATGCTATTGAAGAAAGCATGGCTAAAATGGATGAATCTACAAAAAGACTACAGGCAATGGTTTATTGTACGGTCAAGGGCATTCTGGCAAGACTTCCCACCGCACAAGTAAACGGTGATGCAAAGAATTGTCTTCCCGGCATAATTAATTTCAGTTTTGAAGGTGCTTCCGGTGAAGCACTGATGCAATTATTGGATTTAAAGGGTATTTGTGTCTCGACTAGTTCAGCTTGCAATTCCGGCCAAGACACACCATCCCATGTGTTGCTTGCACTGGGGTTAACTGAGGAGAAAGCAAAATCAGCTATCCGTATTTCGTATGGTAGGTACAATACGATGGACCAGGCTGACACAATTATTTCAGCAGTATGTGATGCTTACGAAAAGATAATGGCACATCATTGAGGAGTTGGGATGTTCAATGATTAACGAATTAGAGACTCTATTGAAATCCTATTTCTTCCCTAGCCAAGGATTTTCAGCCCTCTCAATGGCAAACCAAAGTTTCATCGGCTGGAGGAACTCTCATCAGATTACTATAAGTATGAGCCGGTCGCTCACCTCTCATCCATACATGCCCGCCTTTGATCACCACAAGATAGCCTTTAAGACAAACGATGACAATGGATCGTTTCATGGAGACCGAAGAAACGACCATCACCGGCGTCACATTCCCCATCCCAAAACAGTACATGCACCGCTTCTTCAAGGAGGGTAAAACCGTCTTCGTCAAACCGGCAACGGTCTTTAAAGAGCTGAAGAAGGGACTGAAACTCGTCTTCTACCAGTCGCATGAAGATACCGGGTATGTCGGGGAAGGAGTGATCAAGCGGATACTGATCGCAGAAGACCCCCTCACCTTCTATGACACCTATGGCGACGCCGTCTTCCTCACACGGGATGAGATGATCGCGTACCTGGAGAACCAGGAGAGGTGGAAGGCCTTCCGGGTCAGGAAGGGAAATGAGAGCCGGAAGCGGAGCTGGATGGCACTTGAGCTTGAGGATATCCGGGCGTATGCGGCGGTGCAGAAGCCTGATCGTTTTGTGCCGGTCGGAGGACGGTATCTGAGAGAGTGATCATTCCGGCGATTGGTATGATATTCATCTTCCAGGGGACAAGGAAGAGATCAATACCTATCTGAAGAAGAAACACCAACACTCTCAAGAGACCGCTGAATGAAGATCATCAATATCGTCTGTTCCGGTGACCTCCACCAGGAGATCTCATTTCAGCGGCTGGTGGAGATCCCGGCAGAGTCGTACAGATATGACCCTGAGAACTATCATGGCGCCTACATCCTCATCTCCGGCGGCAAGGTCACCCTGTACAGAAGCGGGAAATACATCATCTATGGCCTGAAATCCCTCGATCAGATCGACGGAGCCTACCAGGAGTTCCTCAACATCATATCCCCTATCATCGAACGGGGAGACGCAACCGCCCCAAAGGTCCAGAATATCGTCGGGATGGAAGACTTCGGAATACCAATCAACCTCTCCCGGTTCGTCATCGCAGAAGGAATGGAGCAGGTCGAGTATGAGCCTGAGCAGTTCCCGGGTGTCGTCTATCGGGGTGAGGTGGGTACCGCCCTCATCTTCTCATCAGGCAAGGTGATCTTCCCGGGGTTTAAGGATCTCGACTCTATGAAGAGAGCTGCTGCTGAACTGAAAGAGAGGATTGATGGGATCTGAGATATGATATCACCGTATCATAACTGATCCTGTCCATGATACCCCCCTCAGCCAACCCCACTTCAGTCCTCTCCTTCCATCATCGTACCATCACCTGCTCCTCCGGTCTCACGGATCGCCATTTCACGATTGGGAGGTGTGCAGAATGCATGAGGAAAAACAGTGTTTGGAAGGAGAAATAATGAAACTCGATTCAATCCATATTGCAGGTTATAAATCGATAAAGAACCTGGATGTCACCTTACACGATCTCAATATCATGATCGGGGCAAATGGTGCCGGAAAGACCAACTTCCTCTCTATCTTCCATCTCCTGAATCAGATGGTTGAGGGGAGGCTCCAGTTCGCAGTGGCAAAAGCAGGAGGTATCCGTTCACTCCTCCATTATGGCCCAAAGACCACAAACAAGATTGAGATTGATCTCCGTTTTGGGGAGAACGAATATTCCTGCAGCTGGGAGGTGGCAGAAGATGAAAGTCTTCTCTTCCGGCAAGAAGCAGCAACGTTCTCTGATCAGCGTCAGGATCATACGCCATACCCCGGTATTCTTGGATCGGGACATCGGGAAACAAAGCTGAATACGTATGCAAAATCATCTGGTAGCTCTGTATCACGCTCTGTTCTGGAGAGCATGAAGAGTTGGCGGGTCTATCATTTCCATGATACCAGCAACGAATCCCCGATGAAGGCGACAGAACAGATCAATGACAATAGGTACTTCAGGCAGGATGCCGCAAATCTCGCACCATTCCTCTACTACTTACAGCACGTCCATGAGAAGAACTACAACGATATCCGGGATATGGTTCGGCTTGTCTTCCCGATCTTCGATGATTTCATCCTCAGAACACTCCCCGAGAACAATAACCTGATTAAGCTGGAATGGAAAGAGAAAAACAGAGACTACCCATTCCTTGCCCACCACCTGTCAGACGGGACACTCCGGTTCATCTGCCTTGCAACACTCCTCTGCCAGCCAAATCCCCCTCAGATCATCATTATTGATGAGCCGGAACTAGGTCTCCATCCATCTACGCTCCAGATTCTGGCAGCACTGATCGGCAGTGCATCGATACAATCACAGATCATCCTCTCAACACAGTCTGTCAGCCTGCTCAACCTGTTTGAACCAGAAGATATCCTTGTTGTAGACCGCCATAATGGAGAGACGACGATCAAACGGCTTGCTCCAGACGATCTGTTAGACTGGCTCACCGATTATTCACTGGGTGAACTCTGGGAAATGAACATCCTGGGGGGGAAAAACTCCTCCTGACCGCCACAGCTGAGCATTTTTACACCGCCATTGACATTTGCTGTAAGTGGGAAATAATGGTTATTGAGATACCTCCTCCACCATCTGGCTCTCATTTTCAGTGAGCCTGTTGAGCTCATACACCTCTTTATCAATTTTGATATCTGTCACCTCGATCTACCGCATCGGCAGCCGATGGGGATGTGCCTCACGCACCCCGGCCACAATCATATTCAGCTCAAGTATCTGCTCGAAAATTGCGATTAGATTCCAATTAATCCACCATTACATACACATCGTTATGGATTAGCAGGAATCCGGGTTGCATGGTACTTGCATGGTACTTACTGAGATTTACAGGTAGAGCTGACCTGTTACTATAGAATTCACGTTGCAGAGGATCTTTGCAACGTGACATTATAACGATATTATGACTCCAGCTAATTTCTCCAACCAGTGGCTGGATTTTTTCATTCATGCAATACTCCAGATAAAACTGGCGCATATACCATAGATTCTAAA
>NZ_JAUSCG010000163.1 GCF_030651615.1 Methanocalculus sp. | reverse complement strand
GAGAAAAACGAGTGCTGTCACGAATGGTTCCCATCCAACCGTCTCAATGATCAGAAAACCCGCTATGAGAGGAGCGAGGAGACACCCTATTGCCTGGAAGATCTGCAAAACACCAAATTTGGAGGATAAGTTTTCTTTTGGGATATATCTGCTGAAAAAATCAAGTGTTCCGAAGCTTTTCAGGTCATAATAAAAACCCCACAAAATCATAGCTGCCACAAAAAAGAAGAACGAATGTGCGCTCCAGACGATAAAAATGTAGAGGGTGCTAACGAGAAACATAACAATAAAGAGTCTCCTATAAAAAGCCTTTTTGAAAATTTTATAGATGACAAAGTCAAAAAAAGCACCGGATATTGCTGCTGTAGAGAAGATTATTCCGACAAGGGTTTTAGAATAACCCAGTTCAAGCACCACAAGCGGGATTAAATACGTAATAATACCGTCAAAAAGCATGAAAAAGAGAATCATCATGCAGAAAAGGTCGAAAATGGGGTTTCTGGTTGAATAGAGCTTTTTAATATATGATCCCGGACTCATAATGCATTACCTTTGAGTATACACTCAGTTGTCTCTGATATGGACACCCAATCGTTCTTCTCACGTACTCTCTGAATACTTTGTATGGTCAGCATTCGAATCGGAATTGATCCGGCTTCTCATACAACCGTACTCCTTGCAATACGATTGTAATCTCAGGCAGATTCTGCAATCCGGAGATCCAACTAATTCAGTCTATACAAAGTACTGTAAAAGTACTATTAAATTGTAGCCTTGCGGTCTTTAGACTCCGGTAGCAAGCCCCCTTCTTTTCGTGGGGGTAGTTGACGGATAGTACATAGAGTCTTTCTTTATGAACAACATCCATCTATTTAGTGATACACTCATGCAGGACTCTTCCCTTCTGACAACAACTCTCGGCTCTCTCACTCTCAAGAATCCCTTCCTCCTCTCATCTGCCCCATCAACAGCTAACGGAGAGATGATCCGCCGGGCATTTAAAGCCGGGTGGGGTGGTGCCGTCATAAAAACGATCACCCCTGATGATATGCCAATTCGGGATGTATCACCTCGTTTTAGTGCCTGGAAAGGTGATTGTAATGAACTCCTCGGATTTGAGAACATTGAGCTGCTGAGCAAACATAGCGTCTCTTACTGGATGGATGAGATTAAGGCGATAAAGAAGGAGTATCCCGAACACCAACTGATCGCCAGTATCATGGGATCGACTGATCCGATCTCCTGGCAGAATCTCGCAGAGGTCGTGCAGGATGCCGGGTGTGATGCGATCGAGATGAACGTATCCTGCCCCCATGGTATGCCTGAAGCCGGAATAGGCGCTGCTATCGGTCAGAATCCTCAGATGGTTCAGGAACTCACAAAGATGGTCGTAGCTGTATCAGATGTTCCGGTCTATGTCAAACTCACCCCAAACGTCACTGATATTGGTCATATTGCCCGGTCTGCAGCTCTTGGGCGAGCTGATGGCATCTCCGCTATAAACACTGTCGGTTGTATGATTGGTGTTGATATCGAGACCTTTGAGCCGCGTCCGAATGTACATGGGAGATCGACATATGGTGGCTACTCAGGGCCTGCAATTAAACCGATTGGTCTTCGGATGGTGTCAGAGATAGCCAGAACGGTCCCTCTCCCTATCATGGGGATTGGGGGGATCAGCCGGTGGGAGGATGCCGTTGAATATATCCTCCTTGGTGCATCTGCGGTCCAAGTCTGTACTGCGGTCATGTGGAACGGGTATGGAATCGTGAGAGAGATGAAGAAAGGGCTCACCGAATACCTGGCAAGAAGAGGGTACTCCTCCCCCGAAGAACTCAGGGGTAAAACGCTATCACGGCTCTCAAGCCATCAGGCACTTGACCGGTTCGTTTGTATCCGCCCTGTTGTACGTAATCCCGGAGCTTGTATCCGTTGCGGGAGATGTGCTATCGCCTGCCGGGATGGGGGTTATTCAGCAATCCAGATGAAAAAAGAAGGGATCGAAATCGATAACGGTTCTTGTGACGGGTGCGGCCTCTGCATACTGGTCTGCAGTACTAAAACACTCACCGCAGAATTATGCTCTCATAAGTAAAGGGACGTCACGTGCGATGATTCTATGCCGGAAGTGACCGGATAAAAACAATCAGACAACAGACAGATTCATCAGTCTGTCTGCCACACTCACATCTTATGCAGGATATTGTCAGGCCGGATCTCTTTGCCATCGCAGACCGGGCGATGGAGCGCTATGGTTTCATCCCCGGGTTTCCCGATTCGGTGATTCGTCACGTACATGCAATCAGGGAGGATATATCACCTGAAGATGCAGTCGATCTCAGGCATCTCCTCTGGTCATCCATCGACAACTTCGACTCAATGGATCTCGACCAGATCGGGTACTGTAAAAAGGGACCTGATGGGACAATTCATGTCCTTGTCGCAATTGCTGATGTCGATCACTATGTCGTACAAGGCTCCCCTGTTGATCGGCACGCAGCAAAACACGGAACGTCAATCTATACCGGTATCGTCACGTATCCGATGCTCCCGGACCGATTATCGGCAGATATCTCTTCCCTCCTCCCCGAAAAAGACAGAATGGCAGTCGTCATTGAATATACTGTTCTCCCGGATGGAACCACCAGATCAGGTGGTGTGTATCGGGCAGTTGTCCGGAACAAAGCGAAATTAATCTACGAAGAGATCGGGGACTGGCTTCTTGGGATCGCTCCTCCACCGGAACCTGTCCGAAGTAATCCGGATCTTATGGAGCAGCTCCTTCTTCAGCATGATGCTGCTGAACGAATGAAGGAGAATCGGGCAGAACAGGGTGTTCTTGATCTTGAGACGATTGAGGCCACTCCGGTGATGAAAGATGGAATGGTCGTCGGCCTCTTTGTTTCAGAGGATAACCCTGCCCACTCACTCATTGAGGAATTCATGATAGCAGCCAACAGAACGGTTGTTGCTTTCCTTGCAGAGAGGTCATCATCGGTGATTCAGCGGATCGTCCGGACACCCCGGAATTGGGAAGGGATTGTATCTGAAGCAGCAGCCCGCCATATGAAGCTTCCAAAACAACCGGATGCAAAAGCACTTGCAAAATTTCTCCTTGCACAGAAGAGATCCAATCCTGAGTCCTT
>NZ_JAUSCG010000185.1 GCF_030651615.1 Methanocalculus sp. | reverse complement strand
CCGGGAGCTTTCAGAGAAGGCCGGGATCCCCCCGGCAACACTCTACAAGATCGCTTCCGGAGAGAGAGATCCCCGCTTATCGACGGTACGGCGAATCGTTGCCATGTTTGAACCGAAAGAAGGGAGGTTCATCGCAGTCGTTGCTGCCAAGTTCCTCCTTGATGAAATCGAGGGATCTGAGGTCACAATCGGCAGCAAACCCATCCGGCTGAAAGGGTATGCTGCAAACTCCATCGATGACTGTATCATGGCAGCTGTTGAGGCAAGAAGAGAGGGGGCTGCCGGGATCATCTGCGCCCCTATCCTCTCATCGCTCATCGAGCGGATCGTCGATATTCCTGTTGCAATATTGAAACCTGAGCCGATGGCGGTTATCAATGCAGCGAACATCATCGCTAAAAGGATCGAGAGGATCAGTTCAATCTCATCCCACCCCTGATCGTCCCGATGACCTCGGCTACACCAGGAGCAGGGTTGACCGGGTTCACCAGAATACACTCGGTGATGGCAGATCCGACGACCACCGCATCTGCACCGGCGCCCACCGCCTCATCTGCGGTCTCTGCAGATCCGATCCCAAATCCGACCGCAACTGGAAGATGAGATAATTCCTTCACCCTTCTCACTCTGACTCCGAGGTCATCAGGAAGGTGCGTACGCCTCCCGGTGACACCTGGTGCCGAAACGAGGTAGAGGAAGCCACGGCCGAGAGCTTCGATCATTCGTATCCGATCCGGCGAAGTAGAAGGTGCGATGATGAAGATAGGATCGATCCTCTTCTGTCTAAGAAGCGATGCCCCTTCTTCAGGGGGCATATCAACAACCAGAATGCCATCGGCACCGGCATCTGCAGCATCCCTGAAGAACTGCTCTTCCCCTCTGACGATGATCGGATTGACATAGGTCATCAGGGAGATCGGAATCTGACTCTCCCTCCTGATCGTTCGGATGAGCGCAAATGCTGTCTCAACCCCTCCACCCGCGATTATTGCCCGTTCATGGGCAGACCGGATCACCGGGCCGTCTGCAACAGGATTTGTATTCGGTATGATCAATTCGAGTATATCAGCACCAGCTGCGATGATCGCTCTGACCACCTCAAGCGAGAGCTCATATGTTGGGTCCCCGGCAACGGTGCAGGCGATGAGGAGAGGGGCATCACTCTTAGAGAATGCCGCTTCGATCCTGGTCATACCCGACCTCCAGGGACGGTTGCAAGATCCTTATCTCCACGCCCGGAAAGGGTAACGGCGATCAGGCTCCCTTCATCCATCTCTTCTGCGAGACGAAGTGCTGCTGCAACCGCATGTGCCGACTCAAGTGCAGGGATGATCCCCTCAGTTCTGGAGAGGAGGCGGAAGGCTGCCACCGCCTCTGCATCCGACACGCACATGTACTCCGCCCTCCCGATATCCCTGAGATACGCATGTTCAGGCCCTACACCCGGATAATCAAGGCCTGCCGAGATACTATGGGTCTCACTGATCCTCCCTTCATCATCCTGAAGAACCGAAGTGAACGCTCCATGGAGGACACCTGCTGTTCCACAGGAGAGGGATGCGCCATGATTGCCGGGATCTAATCCCCTCCCCCCTGCTTCGGCTCCGATCAGCCGGACAGATTGATCAAGGAGGGGAAAGAAGGTCCCGATTGCATTCGATCCCCCACCAACACAGGCGACTGCGGCATCCGGGAGCCTCCCCTCCTGGTTAAGAGACTGTGTATAGAGTTCCCTCCCGATTACGCACTGGAAGTCGCGGACAATTCCCGGGAAGGGATCAGGACCGACACATGATCCGATCAGATAGTGGGTATCGTCTGCTGATCCGGCCCAGTTTCGGAGCGCTTCATCAACAGCATCCGATAATGTTGCCGATCCCGTCGTCACCGGGGTGACCGTTGCTCCGAGGAGCTCCATTCGCGAGACATTCGGGGCCTGCCTCTGCATATCCACAGCACCCATGAAGACCTCAACCTCAAGGCCGAGGACCGCACCCGCCATCGCAGTCGCAACCCCGTGCTGACCAGCACCAGTCTCCGCAATAAGCCGCCTTTTTCCACTCATCTTCGCAAGGAGCGCCTGGCCGAGGGTATTATTGATCTTATGGGCACCACCATGAAGGAGATCTTCCCGTTTCAGGCAGATGGTCACACCGGTCTCCTTTCCAAGATTTCTGCACGCATAGAGCGGGGTCTCTCTCCCGGCAAACCGGGTAAGAAGTGAGTGCAGCTCATCCTGTGCCGCAGCATCACGCTGAAACCGGGCATATGAATGTGTGAGATCCTGCAATGCTGCGATCAGAATCTCAGGTGCATACCTTCCTCCATATGGTCCGAATCTTCCCGCCTTCATGGATATTCTCCCCTGCATGCACTGATAAATGCCTTTACCTGATTCAGATCCTTCACACCCGGACGTATCTCAACACCGCTTGAGACGTCAACTCCTGCCGGGCCAACCGATCGGATAACATCCCCAACCGATGAAGGAGTGAGTCCTCCTGAGAGGATCACCGGGAGTTTTGTCTTCGCTATCGCTGCCTTTGCATGGTGAACATTCAGCGGTATACCCCGGCCATGGGAGGCATCAAGGAGGAGGCAGTCAGCAGCATCTGTCGGGAGGGTGATTCCATCCCAGCCGGAAATGCTGACGAAACGGTCAGGGATCGTATGATCATGATAGGTCTGGATTGCATCCGGAGAGAGCCTGCAGATAGAACTGATATCTGCAGGGCATCTCGTCGTGGTGACGCAGACCGTCTCCACTTTCCCGGAAACCGCCTTCAGGATGGCCTCTGCACGACGAAGGGTGACTGACCTTTTGGAGTCTGTGAAGAGAATGATTCCGATCGCATCCGCACCGGCAGCTACTGCCGATTCGGCATCTTTTGGGCTTGTAATTCCGCATACTTTTACATACATACAAATCTCTCCGTTGCTCTCCTTGGATCTGATGCAGATGAGATCGAACTTCCAATTAAGACCGCACTGCATGTTTTCATATACTTCATAACTTCATCAGGCCTCGTGATCCCGCTCATTGCAATCGGAATGCGACCGGCAGACCGGATCATCGGAGCTATCAGAGAAGCCCGATCGGTATCAATGCTAAGGGTGGAGAGATCACGGTTGTTGATCCCGATGATATCCGCATTTGTCAGAAGAGCCGATTCTGCTTCCTCCTCGTCTCCTACCTCAACAACAGGTTCAAGCCCGCATGACAGGGCCAGATCGACAAATTCCGGTAGATCACTCCCGATCACCGAGGCGATCAACAGGACCGCATCAGCACCTATCGCACGGCTCTCTTTTATCTGAACGGGATGGACGAGGATGTCTTTTCTCAGGATTGGAAGACTGATATGCCGCCTCACCTCTCTGATGAATAATGGATCACCCGCAAAGACCGTCGGCTCAGTCAGAACAGAGATGGCAACAGCTCCACCCGCTGCCATCGCAGCCGCAAGCTGACCCGGTGGAAGGGTTGCACCTGTTCTTCCATGCGGAGATGCGTACTTCACCTCAGCAATCACCGCCGGAGATCTCGACAGAATTGCTCGCTTAAGACTCCTCACCGGGAGCAGTTCCTCCAGAAACACCTCCGGAAGTGCCTCTGCCCTCATCATGGACGATTTTTTAATTTCATCCAGGATCAAGCGGACCCACCCCCGATCTCCGAGAGTAACCCAAGCGATTCAGCTGCTCTGCCAGAATCGACTGATCGCGTTGCCATCGTGAGTGCGGAGGAGAGGGTGGCTGCTCCACCTCCAACGACTATCGCACCGGCGGCATTCAGAAGAACACTATCACGGCAGGGACCATCTTCACCATCAAGTACTGATCTGATCATCGCCGCACTTTCATCAGGCCCATCTGCACGAAGTGCTTCAATTGGTGCAGGCGACAGACCAAGATCTGATCCGGTGATTCTGTAATCGGTGATCCTGCCGGAATGGAGCTCACAGATCCGGTTCTCTCCATAAAGCGAGAGTTCATCAATTCCATTGCCGGAGACGACCATTGCATGGGAAACACCGAGTGAGCGGAGCGCCCCGGCCATCGGATAGAGAAGGGCAGGATCAGACACCCCAAGGATACGGTTAATCGGGCCTGCCGGATGGGAGAGAGGTCCTACGACATTGAAGATCGTCCGGAATCCAAGTTCCGATCTGACCTCAGCCAGCCTCAGTACAGCAGGATGGTAGTCACGTGCAGAAAGAAAGGCAATACCGGCATTCTGAAGAGCCATATCAGCTTCTTCCTCGGTACGAGAGGATCTGATCCCGAGTACGGCAAGCACATCGGCAGATCCTGATCTGCTCGTGACCGCCCGGTTTCCATGCTTTAAAACCGGTATACCTGCTCCTGCGGTGACAAATGCAGCCGCTGTGCTGATGTTGAAGGTCATCGCATGGTCACCACCTGTCCCACAGGTATCAACTGCCCGATCGGCTCCGGGCAGAGTGAGGCGTCTTGCATTCGAGAGGAGGATATCGGCACAACCATAGAGATCATCTTCATTCAGGGGGTGTGTCCTGAGTGCAAAGAGGAAAGCCCCCGTCTGTGCAGGTGTTGCGGAGCCGGAGATGAGATCGGCAAACGCCGCGGCAATCCCACCTTGAGGAATTGCTGATCCATCAGCCATCGCACGACAGATCTCCTGAATCATGCAGTGTCACCACCATGAAGAAACGCATCCAGAAGAAGGTCACCGGATTCGGTGAGGAAACTCTCGGGATGAAACTGTACCCCTTCAATCGGGTATCGTTTATGGCGGATTCCCATTGGGAGACCATCATCAAGTGAATATGCGGTGATCTCGAGATCCGGTGGCAGGGTGAGTCGATCGATGACAAGGGAATGGTACCTGACCGCAGAGAACGGGCTCTTTAAACCCCGATAGATCCCTCGTCTGTCATGCAGGATCGACGACACCTCACCATGAACGGGACGGGGGGCATGAATGATCCTCCCTCCTGCTGCGGTACAGATCGCCTGATGCCCAAGGCAGACACCAAGTGTCGGAACCGTCTTTGAGAGGGTGGCAAGGATCTGAAGCGGAAGGGCGAGATCTCCGGGCTTTCCCGGTCCCGGTGAGAGGATGATCCGATCGGGCTCCTCTCCGGCAACAGCAGAGAGCGGCTGATCTGCGGGTATCACGATGGGATCAGCCCCAAGACCCCCCACAAGCTGGACGAGATTATAGCTGAAACTGTCGAAACAGTCGATGATGGCGACCTTCATGAGATCTCCCTTCCGGCAGCGGCGATGGATCGGAGGCAGGCCTCGGCTTTTATTGCAGTCTCATCATACTCCCTGTCCGGATCAGATCCCGCTACTATGCCTGCTCCCGCCTGAACAGAAGCAACAGAATTCCGGATGACGACGGTTCTGATCGTGATGGCAAATGCAATCTTCTCCCTTCCGGCATAACCGATCGCACCCGCATAGACACCCCGAAGCTCCCGCTCCTCTTCTGCAATCAGCTCCATCGCCCGCTTCTTCGGAGCACCTGAGACGGTGCCTGCCGGAAAACAGGAGCGGAGCGCGTCATAACCATCAGATCCCGGGGCAGATTCTGCTGTGACCGTGGATACGATATGCTGGACACGTGGATACCGTGCCACCTCTGCATACCGGGAGACATGGACAGATCCAAACCGTGCAACTCTTCCGATATCATTCCTCGCGAGATCGACGAGCATCAGGTGTTCGGACCTCTCTTTTGGATCGGCCAGGAGTTCGGCTGAAAGTATATCATCCTGAATGGGATCTGATCCACGAGGTCGTGTGCCTGCGATCGGAACGGTGGTAAGAGTACTTCCGGTTGCGGAGATGAGCATCTCAGGACTCTCTCCTGCGATCTGTTCGTCACCAAAATCGAGGTAATACCCATAACATGAGGGATTGCCTGACCTGAGTCCTGCATATATCTTCAGAGGAACCCCTGTAAAGGGAACGTCTATCCTGCGGGAGAGGACCGCCTGATAACAGTCGCCATCCCGGATATGGGATTTGAGTCGTCTGACACCTTCGGTGAAAGTATGCCGATCCATTGTCGTTGTCAGAACGGAGGGGAGGTCACTTCCAGCAGGTACATCAGAGGAGAGGTCTGCTGAGAGGACTCTGTCTGCCATCCTGCGGATCTTTTCTGCCGCCTCTTCCAGAGGGCGGCGGGAGGTGAGCGTGATCCCCTCAGCAGTGATGATGGCTGCATCCCTTGCGATGAGGAATCTTCCGCCCCCTTCATAGCCGAGGTATCCGGCAGGGGAGAATGGAGGTTCTGTTGAGATTGACCTGAGCTGATCGAAGGGATCATCAGGGAGAGTTATAATCTCAGAGCAGAATCCAAGGGTAATGGCAGAGTCAGGAAACTCAAGAATATAGCCTGGTCCTTCTGCCAGGGCGTGGTATACCGCAACCGGATCTGCTCCCCTGATCGGGAGATACAATCCGGATGCGGCGGTTACCAGTCCGACGGCATCACCATGGCAGGTGTATCAATTTGCATAGTTTATGGTGTGTATTGTACACATATATACATTACTGAACAATGATAATCTTTGTAACGAGAGAAATCTTTTATAATATCAGCGGTTCTATCCACCTCCATGACAGAAAGAAGTGTCTTTGACGGAATTCTTGAGCACCTCAGGACGATGGTTTCATCTGATATTCTGGTGTCAAACCCGATCATCTCAGGTGAACGATCAATCTTCACCATCTCCTCGGTCGGTTTCGGATTTGCCGGGGGAGAAGGAAAAGCGGAAGATGGCACCGGGTCAGGCGGCGGTGCAGGTGCAGGTGTAACCCCGGTTGCGGTGATGGTCATTCACCAGAACATTCCCGGACCTGAAGGCATACAGATCTTCACACTCGGTAAGAAGGGTGAGATCTCTCAGGCGATAGCAACAGCAGCAGAGTCTCTTCCCTCTGTTATCGAGGCGATTCGGGGATCGAAGAAGGAGTAAATGGATCTATTCCTTATCATCCTCGCCCTTGCCTGCCTGGGAGGGATGATCCTCCCCTTCCTCATCTCCTTCTGCGTCACGGTATCGGGGTCGCTTGACCCTGAGGGCTGGTATGCTCGCGGATCGCTTGGACCGATCACGCTCCTTCTTCTGCCGGGCTGGATCGTTGAGGTCCATATCTTCGGATGTACAATCAGATCGTTTAGTATTACGAAAGAGGAGGAGGAAGAACGTGAGGAACTGTCCGGAGAAAAAACACGGTTTTCGATCCCGACTATTCCGAGACTTCCAATCAGCGTTGACTCAGTCGATATCAGCGGTCGGTATGGCTGTTCTGATGCTGGTGATACCGGGAGGATATACGGCTGGATCTCAGCACTCCGTGGTGCCCTCACCGGAACACGGCTTCGTCTATCAATTACCCCCGACTTCACCTCTCCTGCGTGGGCAGTTCGGGTACAATCCCGTCTTCGTATTCGATCACTATTCCACCTTGTATCCTCCCTCATTCCAATGATGAGAAAAATGAAAGATACCATCACATTTTAAATACTTTGATTGCATCTTTCCAGTATACGTGATACATTATGACAGAAGATGAAAAGAAGGAGCAGGAGCCTGTACAGGACCCATTGAATGCTCCTGAGAAAAAGCCGGAGCCAGCACCGGCACCGGCACCTGCGGTCACCCGTGAAAGAGAGACAATTCATGAGATCCGGTACGTTGAGCCTCCTGAAAAGAAGAAAGGAAGTAAGCTGAAGATCATCGGTGTTCTGATACTGATCCTCTTAATCGGTGTGGTCGCAGTCTTTGCAACCTTAAACGTTACAGTCTATGCACCGGTTGCCGGTGCTGCCTATCCGTACACAACGACCTATAATGTCTGGTTCCCACTTGGACAGACTGTAGATGTCAGTGGTATCAGTATGGTCGCCCTCTCCACAGGAGAGGAGATGCTGATAGCAGTCGATGGTAATACCCAGAAGATAGATGTCGGGGAGAATAAACTGATATCCGAGAGGCGGGCGATCGTCAAGACACTCGGGATGACTATCGTCGACACGAACTTCCAGATATTCTTAAACTACCGTGGGCTCTCTGACCCAAAAACAGCAAATTTCTACCTCAGTGTGAAGACCTCACAACAGGTGCCCCAGTTTATCGTGAATCTCCTCCTCCCGAAAGATATCAGGGCGGTCCCCGCCTAACCACGATATCATCCTTTTTTCGGCGATACATCGCCTTTTCTCCTCTGAAAGCCACCGCTTTGCCTTCTCTGATATTGGTATCGGGTGATATGAGAGGCCGCATTCGACATCCCAGAGGATGAGGGAATCTGCTGGTGCCGCCGGTATCCGGCCTCCAGGCTCATTTAAGATCGTCCTGACACGATCAGGCGATATGAGGCCTGTTCCCACCGCCTGGAGGAGGGTTGCCATCCCCCGTACCATATGCCAGAGGAAACTCTCACCCACCACCTCAAATATGATCGAATCATCTTCCATCCAGATCTTCGTCCGGAGGATCTTCCTGGTCGGATCTCTTCCCTCCTCTACACGGGCTATCCGTGAAAAGTTATGTACACCGATAAAATAGCCGGATGCCTCCTTCATTGCTTCCAAATCAAGACCAGATCCAGTGAAGAGATAGCGATATGTCCGGCTCTCTGCCCGATATCTCGGGTTAAAATGATCCGGGACAATTGCCCACCCGGTACACCAGCAGTCGGCAGGGAGCACCCGGTTCAGCGTGGAGACTGCACGCTCAGGTTCCACTGTCGAAAGAGCAATCACCTGACCTCGTGCCGAGACACCTGCATCAGTCCTTCCTGCGGAGACAAATCCAGCTTCCCTGAAGTCATCAAAGAGTCCGAGACGAATGCAGGCTTCGATAAT
>NZ_JAUSCG010000175.1 GCF_030651615.1 Methanocalculus sp. | reverse complement strand
CCCAGAATACCGGGCGTGTCGCAGGTGCCTGGATACAGTCCTCTGATTCGGTCTCTGCCCAGATAAGAACACTCTGTGAGGAGTTCTCCGTTGGTGTATGGAAGACCGGGATGCTTGGGAATGTCGGGGTGATCGAGGCGGTGATCGATTCGGTCCCATCAGATGCATTGCTCGTCCTCGATCCGGTGCTCGTCTCGACAAGTGGTCATCGTCTGCTTTCAGAAGATGCACAGAGACTGCTGATCGAGGGTCTGATCCCGCGTGCCACGGTCGTTACACCAAATATCCCTGAGGCAGAGGTTCTGACCGGTATCGCTCCGATTGCAACACTTAACGATATGCGGGAGGCGGGGTCGGTCTTCCTCGCGATGGGTGCTGAGGCTGTGATCATCAAAGGTGGGCATCTTGTATCGGGGGATGCGGCTGATCTCTATCTTGATGGGAAGCGAGAGATCATGTTGACTTCTCCCCGTTACCCCTATTCTGTCCATGGTTCGGGATGCTGTTTTGCATCTGCACTTGCTGCCGGGATCGGCTCCGGTGCTCCCCCGGATGAAGCGTTTTCGGGTGCGAAACGGTTCATCGACGGTGCGATCCGGCATGCGATCCGCGTATCAGAGACCGGATGGGTGCCGGACCCGTTCTGGAATGGCGTTCCCATCCGAAGCAAACCGAACGATTAATCTATTCCACTCACCATCATCTCCGTAATGGATGCGACCGATCATGCCATCCTTGACGCGCTGATGGGGGATGCGAAGGTACCGTTAGCGGATCTTGGCAAACGGCTCTCCATCGCCCCGTCCACGGTCTTCAAACGGATTGAGCGGTTGAAGCAGGAGGGTGTGATCGAGCGGTTCACCATCTCGGTGAACCCGGAGTTCTTTCCGCGACGACTTGTTTCATTCCTCTCAATCAAGGTCGATCTGGATGCAGCAGATGACCTGATCCTCTTTTTACGGGGAAAACAGACGGTTCGGGAGGTCTTTGAGGTCCTTGAGCCGAATGACTATCTGGTGAAGGTGGTGACGGCTGATACGTCCGAACTGAAGACGGATCTGATCCATCCGCTGACTGCATTTCCCGGGGTTCGTGAGGTGAACACTATTCTGGCGGTTCGAAAGATCAAGGAGCAGACATATGTTGGATGAATGGTCTGAAATAGAGGTTTACGATGGCATTTGAGATTCTCCATGGATCGCTTGCGGTAATCACGCTCCTGATGGGTGCGGTACTGAATGTGCTTGTGTACCTCTCATACACGCGGGTGAAGGATAAGACGCTCCTTCTATTTAATCTGGGTCTCTTCCTCCTTGTCATCGGGATCGTCTTCTCCGATATGGTTGTGATGGTGGAGGGGACAGGAACATTTTCGTACTATTCGATTGTGATCGCCCGGCTTCTCCAGATTGCAGGTATCGGGTGTATGATCTCAGGGGTCATCCGGTAAATGAGGATATGAGATGGGGCTTGGATCAGTGTTTGCACGGGACTGGACGATCAGCAAGACCTCAAGGTTCTTTGGGAAGAACCGGATTGCAGACCCCCTCCTCTCCCGCCTCGCCCACGACCCTTCACCAATTGTACGCGAGGCGGTCCTTCGCCATGCGTATGCTCTTGGGTACGATGACGGAAAGAACCTCTCCGCCCGCATACCTGACGAGGACCCGATCACCCTGATCGAGAGCTTTCTCCTGACTGCCGGGGTGCCGTATGAACTGCGGGGGGATCGGGATGTGGTTATTCGAAAGGATTTTGCCCATTCTTCTGATCTGGGCTTTTTTACCCCGGATATTGCACTTGGGTATCTCCGGGGTCTCCTTGCAGGAGTGCTCACCGGATGGGAGATCATTGAGAGAGAGGAGGAGATCAGGTGCTGGAGCGGGAAATAATAGTTACTATTATTGTATTTATGGAAATATAATTTTATTCGCCCCCTCCTGAAGTAAATATCCGGGAGTGGTCCGGGACTTCAGTAGTATTTATATAGTCGTTGTGGCAATGAGTGCTTATGACCACCAATCCTTTCAGGATTTACGGTGGCATGAGGTGAATTATTATGACGATGAAGAGAAATGACGATGCGGTATCACCGGTCATCGGTGTTATCCTGATGGTCGCCATCACGGTGATCCTTGCTGCAGTGATTGCAGCATTTGTATTCGGTCTTGCCGGCAATGTGCAGGGTGCGAAGGTTGTTGGTGTGACGGCTGTTCAGAATGGAACTGGATATGGTGTTGTCACATGGCAGGGTGGAGCAGATTTGAGTTCACTGGTTAAGGCAAATTATACGCTTAATGGTGAGAATTCAACAAAGTTGGATACCCCTTACACTGTTGGCAGTATAAGTACAACTGATAAAGCAATAAACGGGAAACGTCTGATGATTATCGGGACGTTCCAAGATGGCTCAGAACAGGTCATATTCGACAAACAGTTCTAATCCCTCTTCCCTCTTTTATTTTAGTAACTCCTCAATCATCCCCGCCGCTTCCCGCTCCCGCTCCCCCCCGCATTTACGGGCAAGCAGTAGATGATGCCTGATCAGCCATTCCAGCTCCGGGTCATTGGTCATGATAAAACGGGTCGCATGCACTGTCGCCTCGATGATTGCGTTAAACCCCCGGTTCACCGGATGGATGGCATCGATAACCACCTCTTCCTTCAGGGGTGTCAGTGCGATGCTGTATGCCTCACCGCTTTCACCGATCACGTCAGCCCGGAATGCAATCCATGCCTCGGCACTCTTCAGCCGGTGCATCTCCATTCCATCAGCCATCAGAGAGACGAACGCATCAAAAGAGAGATCACCAAACGCTGTCCCGACATAGATGACCGGATCATAGATGAGGTTAGCCACAAACCAGCCGTCTCGAAGGATATTCTCTGCTGTGTGGCTCCCTTTGAAGAGGGCAAGGGTGTACCTGCCTCCCCGGTAGATTACGCCCATCGGCGCAGCATTCAAACGGGTGGTCCCGATCACCTCATTGATCCCCTCTCTCAGGAGTCCCATCGCCACCCCTCCGTGAGTGCAAGATAGATCCCGGCGATGGCGATATCAGCAAGCGATCCCGGGTTTATTCCTGCAAGGATACACTCCTCATCAAATGCGGTGATGGAGAGCTCGCCCCGGCAGACCGCCGCCGCCCGTTCTCTCGTCTCTTCGGCAACTGCGTCACCGAACTTCTTTGCAATGAAGGTGTCGGGAACCTCTGCCATCAGCTCAATGAAGGCGGCGCTGATCCCTTTTGCACCAGTATCCATTTCATGCAGTCTGTCAGCAAACCTCCGGGAGAGGGAGAAGCCGTTCTCCCACTCCCGGCAGACCATATCGCGGGGAGCAGAATATGCCATCAGATCGTAAAGCGTCATCCCCTCCTTCCGGATTCGCTCGATCGACTCCGGATCATGCACATCAAGATCATCGGATCTGATAACCCTGACCTCCGTCTCTGCAAACGCTTTATAGAAGAGGACGGCATCATCAACGGTTGTTTCGGCGATCAGCCGGAGAGCGCAATTGATATCTCCACCGGCAACAAGCGGCAGGAGGAGGATGAATGCGCCGAAATGGGTGTTCCCGCCGGAGTGACAGTTTGTCCTGACCACCGCATCGTAGATGGCAGCACCAATTCCGGTATCTCCTCGCTCCATCGCATCGAATGCCGGACGGCAGGCGATGACGGAGGCGAGGAAGTGTTCGAGCCTGGTATCGGGGTAATCATGACAGCGATCGACGTTTCCCGGCTTTGGGAACGCTGTCACCTCAAGCATCATCGCAAGCTGTGCGAGTTCAGCACGTGACGTTGGCGGGCACTTCACTGAAGATCTCCTCCATGATCTTCTCAGAAAGCCTCCGTTTCAGTTGCATATACTCAAATTTTGAGATTCCAAGGTTCTGGAGCGTCATATCCCGAAACATGCAGGGCGATGAGGTCTTGCAGCACCATGCAAGGCTTCCAAAGCAGGTATGCGATCCCCCTGAGAGGGGAGTATTTGCAGTTGCACTCTTCTTCAGGTCAACATAATGGGCTTTTTCAAGCCCGATTCCTTTGAGCGCAGGGATGAGGGGGCACTCTTTCACCGGCATACAGCAGAAGGTGAGCGCCCGGAGGTCACCGCCTCTACAGAGCTGTTTTGGTGCGTTGTACCAGCCGACCTCATCGGTATACCGTTGTATGGCAGCGTCAAGCCCTTTCAGGGTGTGGAGATCGGCTCTCCGTGCAAGTGAGACCATATCAGCACCATGGGAGAACTGCTCCATCACACGGTCATATGAATGCATTGAGTTGTTGGCGATGATCTGGAGGGGACAGGAATTTCTTATCTGGCGTATCTTCTGGTACCCGTGATCCATCAGATCGATATGGAGAATATCGGCCCCTGCCTTCCATAGTGCCCGGGCAAGTGCCCGCTCATCGGTGAGACCTGCACGGATCTTCACTGAGACGCATACATCCATCGATTTAAGACCCCTGACGATATTGCAGAGGTCATGGGGGTGGTAGAGGAGATGTTCGCCCGCACCCGCCTTTATCATCGGCTGCTGACGGCAGTGGGCATCGACCTCATACACTGCGATGTCACCGAGTGTATCGGCAAGACCGGCAAATGATTCCGGTTTCTTACCCCTCAGGTTAATCCCGGTGACGACATCGGACCCCTTCAGTTTTTCAACTTCGGAACGGATACCTTCAATCGGATCAGAGAAGAAAAACTCTTTTCGCCCTGCTTCGGCGAGATCATGGCTTGCCAGAATGGTCTCTTCATCAATTGAGAAGCCCCCGAGGAACGCGGCACCAATATGCCCTGCACGCTCAAGCACATATGCCGCATCCACGATTCCCGCCATGGATGCAAGCGCAATTGGTGTCCTGACGATCTGCTGATTCATCAGGAGCTCAAACCTTTTGTACGCCTCCATCATAGATTCATAATAATGAGAAGTAATTGGGGATAGTATTTTGGATCAAACCGCCGAAATCCGGATCGATAATACTTTTTAGCATAAGTTGTACAACTCTTCTATAATGGCTAAGAAAGGCTTACTACTGGTCGGACACGGGAGCAAACTTCCCCACAACAAAGAACTTGTTGACAGCACTGCCGCACTTATCGCTGCAAAAAACAACGGATACATCGTTAAATCCGGCTTTATGAGCATGAATGAACCCTCGGTTGAGGAGTCAATTCAGGCATTTGCGGATGAAGATATCGAACTCCTCGTCGTCGTCCCGCTCTTCCTTGCAAAGGGTATTCACATCTTAAAGGATATCCCCGGGATTCTCGGGCTTGAAGAAGGAAAGAAGAAAGGAGTGGTCAACCTAAACGGCAGAGAACTGCCGCTCGTCTATGCCGATCCGATCGGTGGCGACCCGCTCCTTGCCGAACTGATGCTGAAAAATGCGGAGAATGCCATCCGCGACCACCTCTGAACCTTTTATGCGCCTCCTGGTGCTTGATACAATCCATGGCGGGGGTGTAATCACCCTCGCACTCCGGGAGCAGGGCTATTCTGTCGACTGTGTGGATGTATACCGGGGAGAAGATGGTATCACCCCGGATGCCGCTCTTAAATACCAGTACTCCTGCTGTATCGCGCCGGTTCATCTGGATCCTGATTACCCTCTTCTCCATGCCGGAATGCCGGTGATCACGCACCACCAGGCGGTGGGTATCCTGATCGGAGCAAACCTCCCGGATCTGATGATCGAAATTACCGGTGAGCGCGGGAAGACGACAACAGCATATGCACTTGCCCACCTGATGCAGGGCAGAGGTATTCTCCATACTTCATCAGGGACAGTACAGTATCCCGGGAGAGTGCTCCTTTCAAAGACCAGCATCACCCCGGCAAGCCTGATTGCTCCTGCTCGGGAAGCCAGGAATATAAACGGCTGGTTCATCGCAGAATCTTCTCTTGGCGTCTCCGGGAGAGGGGATCTCGGAATCCTTACCACTGCATCCGATTACAGGATCGCCAATGGTAAGCGTTCCGCACTTGCTGCGAAGTGTGAACACTTAAAAACCTGCAAGACTCTTCTCCTCCCCGGAGATATCGGCCTTGATCACCCAAACCAGCATACTGTAGGAGAGATCGTATCCTGTGAGGGAACAACACTCTCATATGATCACAATGGGATCCGCGGATCATTTGTACACCCTCTCCTGACCCTGAAGGGGTACCGCTACCCACTCATGACAGCCGCAGCAGCTGCCTGCCTTCTTGGAATTGATCCGCACCCCCTCTCTTCATTTGAGGCCCTCCCCGGAAGGATGCAGGTCAGGGAAGAGAATGGATGCCTCATCATTGATGCATCAAACAGCGGAACAAACTGTGAGACAAGTTGTGAGGCTGCGGCATATGGAGGAGCGATCAGGCCGGATGCCCCGATCCACCTCGTCATCGGACAGGATGAACATGCAGTCTGTGAAAACTTTGCAGAAAGCGAGATCATACGAACCATCGAAGAGATCCGGCCGGAGATTGTAACGATTGTCTCTCTGCCAGGACCCGCTGAGACCACAGCCGGCTACCCGGATTGCCGGGTGGCTACATCCTTACATGATGCAATACAAAAGAGCGAGAAGAGACCGGATACCATTCTTCTTCTGGCAGTCAAGACATGGAGGTAATCCAGGATGCACTATATTCAACCAAGACCAAGCTCTATCGTCGCCGCCCTGTACACAGCCCGTGACCTCGGTGTCGATGTCGCAATCCTCCACGGCCCCTCGGGCTGCTCATTTAAACATGCCCGTCTCCTTGAAGAGGATGGCCTCCGGGTGATAACAACCTCTCTCTCTGAGAACGAATTCATCTTTGGTGGCCAGAAGATCCTTGAGGATGTACTCCGGTATGCTGAGGAGACCTTCTCACCCAGACGGATGGCGGTTGTAGGGACATGCGTCTCTATGATCATCGGTGAGGATATGCAGGCGGCGATCGACTCATCAGGGATCAGCACCCCGACGATCGCAATGGATATTCATGCCGGCTTTTCAGAGAATATCGACGGAGTCATCGCCGCTCTCGAACCCGCGGCTAAAACGGGCTGGATCACTGACGATGAACTGAGCAGGCAGCGCCACCTTCTTACAAAGGCGAACGAGGTGGAGCGGCTCCGGGGTGCGGCATCAAAGCGCTATATCGAACCGTCGCGTGGTGACCTGAAACATATCGCAGCAGCCAGACTCCTTGATCTTGCGAGGAGCGGTAAGAGAGGGATGGCTGTGATGAACGCGAAGAAAGAGACTGCATACATGTTCATGGATGAGCTCCTTGCCCTGCATGAGGCCGCACCTGATGCAGATATTACGTATCTTGCAAACCTTGACGAGCGGGGCCTTCCGAAAGTACGGGGCGATGCAGAGCGGATCTTATCCGAATCAAGAGAACGAGGGCTTGATCTCTCCATACTTGGCGCTCTTGATGAGTATGGCGCACTTGGTGATGAGATCGGCAGAGCGATCATCAGGAGAAGACCTGACTTTCTCCTGATCGTCGGTGTGCCTCATGCAGTGCCGGCCGAATATACGGAAGGTATCTGTGTCTTCTCGATCACAAACGGACCCCGGCAGGTAGCACCACTTCGGGAACTCGGACACCAGTATGTGATGGTTGAGATCGATCTCCATCCAAAGACACTTGGTGTCAGGTCGATCATTGAAGCCGAGTTTGGGGCAATCCTCAGGAGTATGTGATGCGGACCCTCCTGATATCCGGTGAACGATCAGGATGTGGGAAGACGAGCATCACCCTTGCCATATCCGCAATTCTTGCAAAACATATGCCGGTGCAGACCTACAAGGTCGGAATGGACTATATTGATCCATCATACCTGACCGGCGTCACCGGGAGAGCCTGTCGGAACCTCGATAGTTACGTCCTTGATGATGACGGTCTCCGTGGCGTGTACTCACATGCCGCATCCGGTGCTGAGATCGGTATCATTGAAGGTGTCCGGGGCCTCTATGAGGGCGCAGATATCCTCGGTGATACCGGGAGCACCGCATCTGTTGCAAAGGCACTTGGCGTGAATGTCGTCCTTGTCATCAATGCAAAGAGTATCACCCGGAGTGCCGCTGCGATCGTGAAGGGTTTTCAGTCCTTCGATCCGGAGGTTCGTATCAGGGGTGTCATCTTAAACAATGTCACAGGCGGGCGGCATCTTGAGAAACTGAAAGGAGCAATCGAACACTACTGCGGGATTCCTGTCATAGGCGCAGTGCCGAATATGCCGGAGATGGAGCTTGCGATGCGGCATCTCGGCCTCGTTCCTTATCGTGAGGGGTGCGAGGATGATGCATTCGCTGATCGGATAGGCTTTATCACCCGTATTATTGAAGAATACATCGATATCGATGCCCTCTCTTCGCTCGCAGAGGAACCAGCAGACCCCGGCAGAGCGCATCCGGCATTTGATCAGAAGATGCCTGTTGACCTCAAAATCGGTATTGCCTATGATGAGGCATTCAACTTCTACTATGCCGATCTCTTCGATATCCTCCGCGCAGGTGGAGCCGAGCCCGTCTTCTTCTCCCCGGTCCATGATCGCCTCCCCGATGCCGACGGGTACATCATCGGTGGCGGCTACCCTGAACTCTATGCAGATGCCCTTGAACATAACGATCTCATGCGTGAGGCAGTTGTTGAGACCTCAAAGAACACTATCCCTATCTATGCCGAGTGCGGAGGGCTCATGTATCTTACCAGGTCAATTACAAAGAAGGCGGGATGGCAGGGTCAGACAGATGAGTCAACTCACCTGATGTGCGGTCTCTTTCCGGGTGACACTATTATGCCTTCCCGGCGGGTGCTTGGATATATCGAAGGCTCCTCTCACAACGGTCCGATGGGTCAGTCTTATTTCCGTGGCCATGAGTTCCATTATAGTGAAATAAAGATGGATAGTGGTCAGAAATACGCCTTCAGGCTCACACGCGGGCATGGGATATCTGGTGGTGATGACGGTATCCTTAGTGGAAATACTCTTGGGAGTTATGCACATCTCCATCCGGTTTCAAGCAGCGGTATGATCCAATCGTTCATCTCGACCTGTCGTGAAGTGAGTGCGAAGCGGAACTAATACATTGATCCTCTTTCCAATACCATATCATGGAAATCTATATCGATGGAAAATTCGTTCCGAAGGAGGAGGCGAAGGTCTCGGTCTTTGATCATGGCTTCCTCTATGGGGATGGCGTTTTTGAGGGTATACGGGGTTATAACGGGAGGATATTCCGGCTGGAGGAGCATATCGACCGGATGTATGATTCGGCAAAGACGATCGATATGACGATCCCGATCACCAAGGCGGAGTTTGCCGAGATCATCAAAGAGACCGTCAGGCGGAATAACTTAACAAATGCCTATATCCGCCCGATCGTCACCCGTGGTATCGGGACGATGGGACTTGACCCCCGTCACTGCGAAAAACCGACGATCATCTGTGTTGCCATTGAGTGGGGCGCAATGTATGGTGATCTCTATGAGAAGGGGCTCACTGCCGTCACCGTCGCTGTTCGGAGGAATGCCCCTGATGCTCTCCCGCCGAATGTGAAGAGCATGAATTATCTCAACAACATCCTCGCAAAGATCGAGGCGAACTACAAGGGTGGGGATGAGGCGATCTTTTTAGATGCGCAGGGGAGGATATCCGAAGGGTCAGGTGATAACATCTTCATCGTCAAGAACGGGACCATTTACACTCCACACACCCTGACGAACCTGAAAGGGATCACCCGGAATGTCCTCCTCGAGATCGCAGAGAAACTTGGTATCAAACTCATAGAAGCAGAACTTGGCTTCTTCGACCTCTACACAGCAGATGAAGTGATCGTCACCGGAACCGCTGCAGAGGTTGCTCCGATCGTTACCGTTGATGGACGGAGCATCGGAAGTGGCAGGCCCGGGCCTATCACCAAGCAGATCATGGCCGCCTTCAAGACGATCACCGAACAGGAAGGAACACCGGTTTGATGAAAGTTAAATCAATACCTTTTTATTTCTCTAAGTCTACCTTTTATAGCAATTTTGTTGCACGCTGATATAGTGTAGTGGCCAATCATGTCGGCCTTTCACGCCGACGACTGGGGTTCGAATCCCCATATCAGCACTCTTACAGTAGGTTTTTAATCCAAAACAAAAACTGGGCCATTTGCGCCGGTTTTCATTTCTTCTTTCTGAGTGTAATTTTTGTTCCTCACCTTTCCTGGCAGGTGATCTCCGGTGAGATTGAAGGCAGAGCTGAAGAAGTGGTAATTTTCAGGATTACGAAAGAAAGACTTGGTCATAGGTAAAAATAATCTGGGGTGCTTACATCATCTCGTATCGATTCGGCACCTGATTATAAAAAAAAAGTTGACTGGAGCTTCCTGCTCACTCATTCTTATAGATCTTCCATGCCTCGTCCACGCCAGCTCCCTCAACGGTGATCGCATAGATCGCATTGCAGAACCTGGCCGCAGCAGCAAGCCCCTTCTGGTGGATGTTTCTGCCGGTTGCGTTTCCTGCGGCACCCCCGGTATGAATCTGGTCATAGAGTTCGGTTAAGAACTTCTTCTCATCAATTGATGAGCCGCCTGCACAGACCACTTTTGTCCTCCCTGCAGCAAGCGTCACCTCTTTGAGAAGATCAGATGACTTTGCACCTTCTTTCTTCGGTGCGTTCACCTTCACGTAATCTGCACCAAGAGCAGCTGCCACACCGGCAGCACCGGCGATCAGATGGGGGTCTTTCTCATCTTTGACCGCTGCTCCTCGGGGATAGATCCAGAGGACGACAAGGAGGCCGTTACGGTGCGCATCAAGGATCACCTGCTGGGCCTCACGAAGCATCTCTCCTTCATATTCTGAACCGATATAGATGGTATAGCCGACGCTGGTGATCGCAAGACCTGTCCTGTCTCTGAGATCAACAACCTCCTGAACCGATACAAGGAGTGGGCTATATGGATCTTTCTGCTGCGTCTTCACGAGGTGTGTCTTAGAGTTGAGTTTCACAAGATAGGGGACATCAGGATAATCCATGCCATATCGGGCGATCAGACCAAACTGTGTTGCAAAGACGCCAACTTTGCCTTCAGACGCGATCCTGAAGAGATGAGACGGGCTTGCATCATCCTCATGAATACCTTCCCCGAAGAAGTCATCATTTAAGTGTTCGATCTTCTGGTCTCCGGCAAAGAGCATCATCCGTCCGGTACCACGGGTCATCCTCTGATAATTTGCGATGAAGGTATCGCATGCGGCAAACGGTACGTCAAGAGGGATCGAAAAGAGTTCTTCCTCAGTCATACTCAGATTATCACCCCGTACCTGATTAATGCTTACGTATGGAAGAAGCAAAAACCCGTCCATCAGGATGGATTAAAAAAATTTAATTTTACCAGTTACCAGGCACGCCGTTACTCGATGTGGATGATCTTGTGGCCCTTATCAGCGTCTTTTTTGCAGACGACCTCGAGAACGCCGTTGATACAGCTCATCTTAATGTTGTCCGGGTCCACCTGCGGAAGATCCACCACTGCAATCGGCGAATGACGCTCATGAGAGACGATATGGAGCCGTCCGCTCTCAAAGAAGATCCGTATCTCATCCGGATTATAGCCTGAAACATCTGTCACAACCATCAGATCGTCATTGATCTCATAGACTTCAACCGAATGTTCCTTCTCTCCAAACGGCATCTCAGAGATGCCC
>NZ_JAUSCG010000160.1 GCF_030651615.1 Methanocalculus sp. | reverse complement strand
GAGAAAACTTAGCGGCTTAGCGGCTTTGCGTGATCCAACGTACAGTGATGGGGAAAAATACTCACGCTAAGGCGCAAAGGCGCAAAGGGCGTTGTAACCACGAGCAGAGAAAACTTAGCAGCTTAGCGGCTTTGCGTGATCCAACGTATAATGACAGGGAAAAAATACTCACGCAAAGGCGCAAAGGCGCAAAGGGTGTTGTAACCCCAAGCAGAGAAAATTTGGCGGCTTTGCGTCCTTGAGCGTTCTTTATCGTGAGATTATTACGACTACATCGAGTCAGAATGCACCCTCATGTTGAGACGTCAGGGAACGATTGAAACCATATATCAGGTTCCTGTACGTCTCTCCCGGGGACATCTCATTCAGAAATGGTCTTCTGCAAGGTACCCTCCGAGTTCAGAGAGATCGGAGACTATCACCTCAACCCCGGGCCGGCCCGCAAATCTATTTTCATCCCCTGGTGCCACCCGGCCAATAAACCTGACCCCGGTCTCTATTGCTGCCTGCCAATCCTGTGGAGCATCGCCAATAAAGAGCGTTTCACCGGGCATTACCCTCGTATCTCCAAGAATTTCCCTGATGCAGTCAGCTTTTGACCGGGGCGATCCATAGACCCTGATAAAGTATTTCGACAGACCACGCCTTGAAACGATCTCTTCCATCTCCTCCTGCGGGGTGGCTGAGACGACATAGAGAGGAAGACACCCGGCATACTGCTGAAGGATTGCTTCGGCTCCAAAAACAAGGGGTATTTCAAACATCCTTTCACGAACAAGCCCTTCATAACAGCGAGCAAGCCCGGACTCCTGCTCCTTCGTCAGTTCTTTGTGGAGTATATCCCGGTAGATATTTCGAAATTTGACATACCGGGACATGCCGCCATTATCAAGATGATACGTGACGATCTCGTCCTGATGCTCAGGTACAAACGAGAAGGTCTCACGAAATGCCTCTGCCTTCATGGCGATGGACTCGGCGATAACACCATCGAAGTCGAAGATGAGGAGGCGAAGAGGTGGATGATGCATATAGGGGTGTCTGTATTGGGAGCAGATAGCAGTGACTATCGGAGTACGATGGCTATTGAGTGACCAAAAGGTTCCTGTTTGCGTGCAGAAGGACTCCTATGGAGTTCCAAACACGAGTGTTTTTTTACAAATAGATCATGATCCTGAGATAATGGGCATTGAGAAGAACTATCCGAAGGTTTACCTTGACGTCTGTTGTCTATGCCGACCATTTGATGACCAGTCATCTATTCGGATACGTCTGGAAATGACAGCAGTTCTTGAGATCATTCGCCTATGTACTATAAATGAACTGAATCTAATCACTAGCGAAGCTATCATAGAAGAAATATCGAATATTCCGGATAATAACAAGCGAATTCGTGTTGAGAAACTGTTATCAACGTCACGCGAACACATTTTTATTGACGAAGAAATCATCTCGCGCATGCATGAAATAATTGCAATGGGGGGTGATGCAATGGATTCACTTCACATTGCATGTGCCGAAAAGGGAGATGCGCTATTCATTAGTACCGATGACGATCTCATAACATTTATTATAGGACATAAAAACATACATATAAATGGATATAACCCTGTTACCTGGCTTGAAGAGGAGGGGAGATGATGAGTGCTAAAACATTGCAACAGATTCAACGGGAAGGGCTTGATGTACTCGTTGAAAGGCTGGGACCTGATGATGCAATTCGTTTTCTTCAGATCTATGAGCCTGGAACTGGCAATTGGACGAAGGATAGGAGAGCGATACTGGAGAATGATCCAGATAGTATCATCAGAAATATCCTGGAGCGAAGAAAGAAGATGGGGTCCCTTTAGTGGGAAGAAACATTGTGGAGCAGTATCGGAAGGAAATCAGCTATCCATTGGGATGGAACGATGATTAGAGTCACTATCGGTCAACGTTCTTCAGAAGCCTTAATACCCCCGAAAAGCAAATATAGTATCCCGTTGCCGAGGTAGTCTAGTCCGGAAAGGCGGTGGCCTCGAAAGCCATTGGTGTTCTGCACCTCGGGAGTTCAAATCTCCCCCTCGGCGTTATAACTTCATTTTTCACGAGTCTGCATTGCTACGATCTCATCCATCTGCTGCCTGATCTCCTCTTCCGCAGCAGCTAACCGCTCATTTGCCAAAAGAAGTTCCAGGTTCTTCTCTTCAAGGTGTTTCAATGCCATTTTTATTGCAGTGATATCCCGGATCGACTCGATAGCGCCGATGAGATCACCCTTCCCCCCGTAGAGAGGAGCAGCTTTCCCCCAGAGGATAAGTTGACGGCCATCCGGGTGCCGATACGCAATCTCGCCGATTGTGGTCGCACCGTTCTGATGAATGCTATCGTACCAGCTTCGTATCTCCGGGTTATCCGGCTGCATCACCAGATCGATCAGCATCGGACGCGGCCGGCCATAGAGCGGGCACGCATAGGCATACCCGCTCTGCCCCTCCATAGCTTCCGCAGAGATGCCCGTCAGCTGCTCCATCGCCCTGTTCCATGCGATGACAACACCTGATGCATTGATGATGAACGTTGGATCGGGGAGGAAGGTGATGATATCGGAGAACTGCCGTTGTGATGCCAAAAGAGACTGTTCAGTGGCAACGATCTCATCCATCTGCTGCCTGATCTCCTCTTCTGCAGCAATAAGCTCTTCGTTTATAGCAAGAAGAGATTCATGCTTCTCCTGAAGTGCCTCTTCATACCTTTTCCTGGCGCTGATGTCCGCAACAGTCCCTGTGACCCGAATCGATCGGGATGATTGCGGATCTTCGGATCTTCTGCCGATGATCTGAAGCCAGAGGTACGATCCATCAGCTCTCTTCACCCGGCATTCGGCCTCATACCGGCTCTTGTGCCCATCAAGGTGACTATACAATGCCTGGCGAATGACCTCGTGATCATCAGGGTGGAGAAGCCCCATAAACTCGGTATAATGAGTTACACGTTTTGGAGCATATTCAAAAATACGTGCGAAGCGATCACAAAAGGTGAGACTTCCAGTCTCCATATCCAGACCCCACCATGCAAGGTTTCCGGCATCCATTGCCGCTTCAAGCTGGGTGAGATTCTCTGCAAGTGCCATCTTCACCCTGCGTTCATCGGTGATATCCCGACACCCGATATAGAGACGATCAGATCCTTCTGCACCCCCGATACATCGTGCTGAGACCGAAACCCACCGGATGCTGCGGACGCGCGAGGTGATTCGTACTTCAAAAGAGGCAGTACTTCCAGGTGAAAGTGTGAGGATCTGATGGTGATAATACTCCCGATCATCAGGATGGATGAGGAATGAACAGCCCCCTTCCGCCTCAATCTCGGCGGGGGTATATCCGGTGATCTCAAAGACGGCACCGACCATCCAGTCGGTGACACATGCTCCATCAGCTGAGCGGATACATGAGCAGGCAAGATCAGACATAACATCAGAGATCTGGCGGTACCTTTCCTCATTCCCGGCAATCTCTTCAAGTGCACGCCTCCATAAGACGGAGCGCCTGATCTTATGAGTCAGTTCTGCAAACTGTGCCTTTGGGTTTCCGCCCTTCTGCACATAATGGTCGGCACCATTGTTCAAAGCCTCAATGACGACCTCCTCCCTCCCTTTTCCGGTGAAGATGATGAAAGGAGTTGTATCACCAGACTCCCTTACACGGACAAGGAGTTCTATTCCATTCATACCCGGCATCTGATAGTCCGAAATGATCGCATCGAATCGGTTCATCCGAATCTTCTCGACAGCCAGAACCGGATCCTGGGAGAGGGTAACAGTGATATCACCGGCACGCTCAAGAAAGATCTTTCCTATCTCAAGGAGAGAGGGGTCATCGTCAACGTACAGAACCGAATACGGTGGTGTGCAATATGATTGTGTAGCTGATTCGTGCATACTCAGGGAAATTTGGAGATGATATAGTTCTGACCGAATCCGGGAGAAACCTCCTCTGACAGGTTGCAGCTTCAGAGGTTCTTCAGTCACCCAAAGGGCCCTATTCGAGGTGCGTTGCATAAAGGCCGACACGTATTGGAATGGAATCTGTGGATATCACCTCAGATGATCTCCTGCTCCCGGTATCAGAATAACCATCAGGGTCTTTGAAATGAAGCTGTCAGATCGTGTGCGCGTCCTTGTACCCTACCCATCTCAATATGTATGGCAGAGATGATAGGCATATATCAGATGCGTATGAGAGATTATCAGTGTTTTGATACCGCATCATACAATGATTCAGATAAATGATCATAAACATCGTCTTTTAAGAGACAAAAACCACAAATCTAAATCAAAATCCTTTTTATCTCCCTCCCTTAAAGTAATGCCATACATATGCATATCAAATAGTGATTGCTAATAAGCATATCACAGTGAGGCGTTGAATTTTGGACGGAAACTAATGTTGAAGAGGGGAGAGGCGTGAGCCGATCATAACGCATCCCATGCAGCACCCCCCTCATTCTGACAAGTCCGACCTCATTTGCACCATCACCACGGTGTAGAACTCCAGGAGATGATCCATGTCACAGAACATATCCGCACGGTTTAACAGTATGAAGATCGGGACGAAGATCCTGATCATCTGTCTTGCACTCGTCATCGTTCCGACGGTGCTCCTCGGCATTGTCGCATATAATTCGGCAAGCACAGCGATTGAAGAGCAGATCGAAGTACAGCTTGAGATCCTTGCGAAAGATAACCTCGACAGTGTTCAGAACACCTACACACTATCAATGGAACTGGTCAAGTCAGGTCTGAATGTGCTTAGGTACGACGTTAACAGTCATGGCACCCCAGAGATCCAGAGCAATCAGTTGGTGCTTCTCAATGCAGCAGGTCAGCCATATGTGATCAATGACAACGTTGAGATCGTCGATGGTCTCTCAAAACAATTCTCAGGTGCTGCAGCCACAATATTCCAGGTACAGGGTAACCAGGCGATCCGGATCTCGACATCAGTCTATGGTGCAGATGGCAGACGTGTAATCGGCACTCCAGTTTCACAGGAAGTCTATAATGCCGTCGTCATCCGTGGAGAGACCTATTATGGGACGGCAAACGTCGTCGGTACAAACTACATCACCGCATATGAGCCGATCAGAGGGCCTGGTGGAGCAGTCATCGGCATCCTCTTCGTCGGCATTCCCGAGCAGGAAACACTCGGCGTCGTTTATGAGAGTATCCGGAATCGCATCATCGGTAAAAACGGGTATATGTATATCATGGACAGCACCGGAACTATGCTCGTCCATCCAACCATTGAAGGTCAGAGCGTTGCTCAGCACGATTTTGCAAAGCGTATCATCAGTCAGAAGACCGGAATCATCCATTATGAGTGGGGGGGTGAAGACAAGATTGTCGGATTCACCTATTATGCACCACTGGATGCATTCATCGTCGCCGGTGCTGACTGGAAAGACTTTACCGGACCAATAGATGATATCAGAAATGCAATCATTGCCATCGTTGCCGCTGCTGCCATCATCGGCGGTGCAATTGCAGTCCTCTTTGGTCGCGGGATTGCTCGCCGGATGGACGAACTCGTCACACTCGGCAGGCTTGTAACAGAAGGTGACCTCTCAGGCACCATCAAAAAAGACGGTTCAGGAGACGAGATAGGGCAGGTCACCGGGGCATTTGGTGATGTTGTCACCACGATACAGCAATTTGGTGCTGAGATGACGATGATCAGTGCTGCTGCTGCTGAAGGCAGGCTTGATGTCAGGGGCAATGCAGCGAAGTTCAAAGGTGATTATGGGAAGATCATCTACGGCGTGAATGACACCCTCGACTCTGTGATCAACCCCTTAAATGTCGCAGCAGTATATGTCGACCGGATAAGTAACGGTGACATCCCCGAGCGGATCACCGACAACTACAAAGGCGACTTCAACGAGATCAAGAATAACCTCAATAAATGCATTGATGCGGTTGATCTCCTCGTGAAAGATGCAAACATGCTATCTGTTGCAGCAATCGACGGACGGCTTGATGCAAGGGCGGATGCGTCACGGCATCAGGGAGACTTCAGAAAGATCGTTGAAGGTGTGAACGAGACACTCGATGCAGTCATCGGACCGCTCAATGTCGCAGCAGAGTATGTCGATCGGATAAGTAACGGCGATATCCCCGAGAAGATCACCGATAGCTACAACGGCGACTTCAACGAGATCAAGAATAACCTCAACAAGTGCATCAATGCGGTGAATATCCTCGTTGCCGATGCAAACCTGCTTGCAAAAGCGGCAGTCGAAGGGAGACTCGATACAAGAGCTGATGCAGCAAAGCATCAGGGAGACTTTAAGAGGATCGTCGAGGGCGTCAATAAAACGCTCGATTCCGTCATCGGACCACTCAATGTCGCAGCAGAATATGTTGATCGAATCAGTAACGGTGACATCCCCGAGAAGATCACAGACAACTATAACGGCGACTTCAACGAGATCAAAAATAACCTCAATAAATGCATCAATGCGGTGAACACTCTCGTTGCTGATGCAAACATGCTTGCGAAAGCAGCAATCGACGGAAAGCTCGCCACCCGTGCAGATGCGGCAAAGCATCAGGGCGACTTCAGAAAGATCGTCGAAGGTGTCAATCACACCCTTGATGCCGTCATCGCACCAGTCAACGAAACGATCAGAATCGCAAATGCCTTCGCAGACGCCGACTTCAGCGTCAGGTTCTCAGACAATATCACTGTACGCGGGGATATGGAGATGCTGAAGAGTGCACTGAATAATGTCAGCACCCAGATCTCAGCCGCTGTCGCTGAAGTCTCCCGGATGATGGAGGAGCTTGCCTCCATCTCTGAAGAGGCAAATGCCGGCGTCGAAGAGATCTCCTCCGGTGCCCAGCTCGTTGTACGGAACACCGGCCGTGTCAGTGAGAACTCAAAGAAGGCAAATAATGGTGCACGGCAGGTGCTGAGAGCAATGGAGGACCTGTCAGCTGCTGTAGAGGAAGTAACATCGAATGCAGAGTCAGTTGCTTCACTTGCGAGAAACGCCGACGATCAGTCGAAGGAAGGGGCAAAGCTTGCTGCCCAGGCTGAGAAGGGTATTAATGAGATCAGCAGGTCAGCAGCCGATGTCGATCTGATCATCCGTGGCATCAATGACCAGATGGGGCAGATCGGAAAGATCGTCGGCCTTATTGCTGATCTTGCAAACCAGACGAACCTGCTAGCACTCAACGCCGCAATCGAGGCGGCACGGGCAGGAGATGCCGGGCGGGGCTTTGCAGTGGTTGCGGCTGAAGTCAAATCCTTAGCACAGGAGTCGGGATCATCTGCTGAAAATATCGCAAGCATGATCGGCGATCTTCAGGCACAGGCGAAGAAGGCAGTCGAGGCGATGGATGTTGCAGGAGCCACCGTCAAGACAGGATCTGAACAGATGGAGAAGACGATTGTCGCATTCAATACGATCGTCGACGGCGTCGAGAAGATCTCACGTGCAATCGAGGAGGTTGCCAGTGCCTCAGAAGAGCAGGCAGCAACGGTTGAGGAGATCACCGCAAGCGTCCACGAAGTAACCGGATTAATCGATGAAAATGCGAAGGATGCAGGAGACGCCGCAGCAGCAACTGAGGAGGCATCCGCCAGCATCGATGAAGTCGCACGGATGATCGAGAACGTCAGTTCCGTTGCTAACAGGACCCTCCAGACGAACCAGAAGTTCAAACTCGCCAAATAGGGAGGGGGAGAGCATGGCAACAGACACAATAAAAGAGGCAGGATCAGCCATCAGTGGATCTGTTCAGGTCGTTGAGTTTGTCCTCGGTGATGAGACCTTTGCAATCGACCTCTTTGATGTCCGTGAAGTGGTGGAGTACACGAGGATCTCGGCCCTCCCAAACTCCCCTTCATACATCAAAGGGATCATCGACCTCCGTGG
>NZ_JAUSCG010000152.1 GCF_030651615.1 Methanocalculus sp. | reverse complement strand
CTCCAGCGGAACCTCGATATGCACTCTGGTTCCGTTCTTCCGGTGATACGTCACCTGACCTTTCATCTGTCCGAGAACAAGGGTGCGGACGAGCTTTAAACCAAGGCTATCGACCTGGAATGGATCGACCTGCTCTGGAATGCCGACACCGTCATCCCGGATGGTGAGCGAGAGGGTGGTGCCGTCTATCTTGATCTCACACTCAATCGTCCCCTCTCTTCTGCCGATGAATGCATGTTTGTAACAATTTGTCAGGATTTCATTTGCGATCAGGGCAAGTGGCACTGCAGAAGATACGGGGATTGAGCAGTCGGTATCGTTGAAACTGAGTCTGATGTTTCTCCCATTGAATGCATATATCTGCGAGATGATCTCGGACTGGTCCTTGATCGCCTCAAGAAGATTGATACTGCCGATATTCCTGCTCTGATAGAGGCGCTCATGGATATGAGCCATCAGCAGGATTCTCATCCGTGTCTCGGTGAGTATATCGATCGCTTCGGCATCTGTTGAACGCAGACAGGTCATATCAAGGAGTCCTGATATCAGCTGGAGGTTATTTTTCACACGATGATGAATCTCCTGCAAAAGGATATCTTTCTCCCGAAGAAGATTATTTCGCGCCTCTTCTGCATATTTCTGGTCGGTGATGTCCTTTCCAACGGACTGGTACCCGCTACAGTTGCCTTCATCATCACATATCGCACGATCTGTCCATCGCTGCCAGCGAACGTTTCCGTCCGGCAGAATAACCCGGTGTTCGATGGTTGAGACGGGATGATCCCCTGTCAGGGCTGCAAAGAACGCCTCTACCTCTTTTCGGTCATCCGGATGGATCTGGGGTTGGAACCTTCTGTTGATCAGATCATCCCGTGCGATCTGATAGTAGCGGCAGTATGCATCATTTGCAAAGGTATGGGTGGTATCCGGAAGGAACCGGCAGATGAACTCGGTCTGGTCTGAAACGACACTCCTGTACTCCGCTTCGCTCTTTTTGAGTGCCATCTCTATACACCTCCTCTCGGTGATATCGAGAAAGAGTGTCGCAAAGAGACCGGGTTGTGGTGAATAGGCGGAGACTGTGAAGTATTTCTGGATCTCTCTGCTGTACTCTTCGAAATGGATCGACTCTCCGGTCATTGCCACACGGCCATACATCTCTATCCAGTACGGCTCCGTCCCCGGCAGCACCTCAAGCACTGTCCGCCCGATCAGATCCTCTGCCTTCAGGCCGGTCATCTCTTCAAATGCCGGGTTCACTTCAAGAAATCGATAATCTGAGGGGAGACCATCGTCACCCAGTACGATCTCATGAACTGCAAAACCTGATGTCAGGTTGGAGAAGAGATGCCGGTAGCGCTCTTCACTCTTGCGGAGGTATTCCTGCTGGAGTGTAAGAGCATGATAGCTCTCCAATAACTGGGTGTGCTTCTCTTCAAGTGCTGCCTCAGCGATTTTTGTGTGTGTGATGTCTATTGCACTATAGAGGTATGCTGTCTTCTCCTGATCCTGTATGGTTATCTGGGTGATGCTCACAAGGAAGCTTTGGGTATCTCCTCTTCTGTCCTCCACATCGCATTCCATGAATACCGTCTCACTGGAGAGTGCAGCAACAGCAGTTGCATCGATGATCGCCTCTGCAAATGTGGGTGGAACCAGATCTCTGAAGTTCTGTTTGCAGGCGGATTCAAGAGAGGTACCGATGAATGCAGAATGTGCATGATTGCATATCTGATATCTGAGTGAATCGTCCAGTATCCAGATCTGTACCGGAATTGTATCGAGTATATTCAGGAGCGTATCCTGGTTTTGGCAGGCATCTTCTCTCATCAGAAAGTATGGATAGACCTCTCTGCATCTCTCCTCTGAAATATATGGGATTGCACGGATGGGTGTTCTTTTTGTATGCTGCTCTGGTTGATAGACCAACTGCGGTATCTTCTCCTTCTCCATACTCTTGATACGAAAGACTGCGAGATCTTCGTCACAGAGAATGCTCTCATCGCTTTGGTTTTCAGGGAGGTTGTCCAAAACCCGGGGATAGGTGTCGGGGGGATCTTCAGATCTGTTGGAGACCATCCTAATCCCTCCCGGAAAGCCATTCCAGCAGTGCCTCCTCTTCACCCCGTCGATAGGTCTTCCACGTGATATCGGATGGAAGGTATCGCTGTACCTCATGTGCCGCACCGATGTAGAGCAGTCCGATCTCCCCATCACTCAGGGTTGCTGCGATCTCTCTTCCGATAGCGCGATCACGCTCATCGGTGAGTTTCTTCGTCTCTTCTGCGATTGTGCGGAGTGTCTCGTCATATGAATCCGGGTCGAACCGACTGATCAGATCCCGGTCGAGGTGGTACTCTTTCCTGAGGAGTTCTGCATCTTCAGTCGCCATCAGGCGTGCGCCCCTGTCTATCAGAGTCAGGAGGAGGATATGGTTTCGAATGCCCTTTCTGGCTCCATCCCGGAGTATCTCTTCTCCTCTCCTGCCCCCGACAGGAAGACCGTCCTGATAGAGGAGCAGCCGGTCCGGGTCTGCATGAGCCAGAACCGAGGTTGAAAAACTCTCGATCCGGGACCATAGTTCTGCGATCGCCTGCTGCAGTTGGCGGCGCTCGTCGCTCCCAATAAGACTCTCCGCAATCTCCCCGAAGGCTTCGCTGAGCGAACCCATCTCCTCGCCGCCATGAAGAATAGGGATGATTAAAAGGCGTTTCACATCTTCCTCTCCTACAAGCTGTTGTATGGTTCATGGTCATTACAATATATAATGTATTTCTATTCTCGCGAATATAATTAAATCTTTTATTGTAATGCGATTTGGAGGTGGATCTCCGTGAAAGATCCCAATACTGCAGGTCGTCTCAATGAACCGGATCATCACGCAACCTGATCCGTGGATGCTCAAATCACCATCGATTAAGCATTCCTGGGTTAAGAGAGAAAGGGTTGGGGGACAATCCCTGTGGGAATCCTGCTGACCCAAATGCTTAAGACGGTCGGCAAAGAATGGTTCCTCTGAGATGGTGACGGTGAAATATATTCATTCTATTCTATTCGGGTGGCATTAATCGGGAGAATATGAGATGGCACACCCCTTTCCACTTCCCAAAAAGGATTATCCATCCCTCTGCCCCCTCACCGGGATGGGGCCAGGGAATCATCTCTGCTGCATCTACAGAACGGATGAGGAGCACAGGGCTGTCATCACCCAGTGTATCCGGTGTGGGCTTGAACGAAACGAGAAAGTTCTCTCCATCGTCGATTCGAGGTTCAAAGATCTGATACCCGGATATATCAGGGAAGATGGTATTGATCCAAAACCCTATCTTCAGAGCGGGCAGCTTGAGATTGAGACTGTGCAGGAATCCTATCTAAGGGATGGAGTATTCGATCCTGATGCAGTGATCCGGCAGCTCGCCGCATCAACAGATGCTGCTGTCCAAGAGGGGTATTCTGCACTCAGGGTCATTAACGAGATGGCCTTAGTCCCCGGTAATCTGCCGGAAAGAGCTCGTCTCATTGAGTATGAGACTCTTTTAAACACGTTTTTACCGGGGAGCCGGTGCCTGATGGTCTGCCTGTATGATCGGCAACGTGTTCCATCGGATATTCTCCTTGATCTCCTCATGACCCATCCGTATGCCGTCATCGGAACAGAGCTCATAGAAAACCTCTCCTTCATACAATCGGATGAGTTCATTACAAAGGATCGCTGGTCTGTCCTCCTGGATCACTGGATTGAGAACCTCAAAGAACGCAATCGCCTTATAAGAACCCTTACCCATGAGAAGGAGATTGTAGAGACATACCTTGATGTTGCCGGGGTGATGATGGTTGCCCTCGACACGAAAGGTACTGTCATGATGGCAAATCAGAAGACTCTCGATCTTCTCGGTTTTCCAAAATCTGATCTCATCGGAGAGAACTGGTTTGATCGTGCGATTCCAAAACATCTCCGTGAGGAGGTGAGGCTGGTGCATTCCCGGCTGATCGTTCAGGATGAGGGTGCGGATCTCTTCTTTGATAACCCTGTTCTTACGAAAGAAGGGGAGGAGCGGATCATCGCCTGGTATAATACTCTTCTCCGGGATGATACCGGTCTTGTCATCGGAACACTCAGTTCAGGCGAAGATGTGACCGAACTCCGCACTGCAGAAGCTGAAAGAAAAAAAGAGCATGAGGCTCTCCTTGAGAGTGAGCACCGGCTTTCCGATATCATTGACTTCCTCCCTGATGCCACCTTTGCGATAGATAAGAAAGGGGTGGTGATCGCCTGGAATCATGCGATCGAGGAGATGACCGGGGTTTCTGCGGAGGAGATGATCGGACAGGGGGAGTATGCATATGCTCTCCCCTTCTATGGCAAACGGCAGCCGATGCTGATAGACCTCGCTTTCAAAGATGATCTTACCCTCAGATCACGGTATGATCTCCTGAAGGAGATGCCGGATGTGATTGAGGCGGAGACGAGGTATGCACGACCGAGAGGAGAGGAGCGTATGCTCTGGGGACGGGTCTCCCCCCTGCATGATCGTCAGGGGCAAAATGTCGGTGCGATCGAGACGATCCGCGATATGACCGACCGGAAGCATGCTGAGGCAGCACTCCAACTGAGTGAATCACTGAAGCATCATATCCTTGCAGCTGTCCCTGACATTCTAATCCGTTGCAATGGCGAGGGGAGGTATCTTGATATTCTCACCCCGGATGATGATCGCTTCATCCTTCCAAAAGCCGATCTCATCGGAAGAACGATCACTGAAGTGACATCAGAAGAGATCGGATCCCTCCTGACAGAAGCGATACGTCTGGCCCTTTCTTCTAAAGAGATGCAGACTGTTGAGTACACGCTCGGCGTTCCTGCCGGAAACCTCCATTTCGAGGCACGTATTGTACCCTACTCAGAAGATGAAGTGATTGCACTCATCAGGGATATCACCGACCGGAAGGAGGCAGAAGATGCACTCCATGAGCGCATAAAGGAGCTCTCCTGCCTGTACCGGATCTCAGCAACAATCGAGCACTTCTCTCTGTCAGAGGAGGAGGTGCTCCGGAGGGTTGCTGATCTCATACCGGAAGGGTTCCGGCATCCCGAGTTGACCCGTGCCCGGATTACTCTTGATGATACCGACTATTCGAGTACGGGATATCAGATGACTCCCTGGAGCATCAACCGGGATATTATCGCTCATCAGAGGCCAGTCGGCGCTATTACCGTCTATTTCATAGATGAGTACGTGATAACTGCTGAGGAGTCTGTCCTGCTGAGAAATTGTGCCGAACAGATCGGGAGGTACATTGAACGGATCAGATCTGTTGCCCTTCTTCAACAGAAGAATGAAGAACTCGCAACCGCTGAAGAGGAGCTCCGATCCCAGCTTGAGGATCTGGTGGCAACGCAGCAGCAGCTCCGGGAGAGCGAGGCATATATCCGGACGGTGCTTGACAATCTCCCGATTGGAATTGCCGTCAATTCAGTCGATCCTGAAGTGAATTTTGATTATTTTAATGAGAACTTCTTTCGGATCTACCGGACAACCGCCGAGGCACTGCAGAGAGCCGATGCCTTCTGGGATGTCGTCTATGAAGATCCGAAATTTCGAAGTGAGCTGAGAGAGCGGGTGCTTGCAGATGGTATAAGCGGCGATCCCGACCGGATGCAGTGGGAGGATATTCCGATCACCCGGAAGGGGGAGGAGACGACCTACATCAGTGCGCGGAACATCCCGGTTCCGGGAAAAGATCTGGTGATCTCAACAGTCTGGGATGTGACGGGCCGGGTGGAGGCGCAGGCTCGAGTCCGGCTTCATCTCATTCGGGTTCAGCACCTCCTTAACCTCCACCGGATGACCGATGCAACCGAACCGGAGATCTTTAACTCCACCCTTGATGCCGGCCTTGCAATGGTGGAGAGCCGGTACGCGTTCATCGGTATGATTGGCGGGGATGAATCGGAGATGATTATTCATGCCTGGTCACAGGATACGATGGAAGATTGTACAGTCATAGATAAACCGATGCATTTTCCGATTGCTTCAGCCGGGATATGGGGAGAATGCGTCCGGAATCGTAAACCTGCGGTCTTTAATGAGTATGCGGCTCCTCACCCGGCAAAGCATGGCTATCCGGAGGGCCATGTCCCGATCACCCGATACCTCGGGGTGCCGATATTTGATGGCAGCAGGATTGTTGCCGTCCTCGCTGTTGCAAATAAAGAGTCTGAGTATCGGGATGATGATATCGATGCCCTGATGACGCTTGGCAATGCGATGTGGGGTCTTATTCACCGCAGGCGTTTTGATGCGGTGCTTCGTGAGAGTGAAGAACGGTACCGCTCCGTCTCCACCCTGATATCGGATTTTGCCTATTCATGTGTCAGGGAAGATGGTGGAGAGTACCGGATCGACTGGATGGTTGGTGCAATCGATCGGATCTCAGGGTACGAGATCGATGAGGTGATCGCAGAGGGGTGTTGGGGCTTCCTTGTTCACCCTGATGACAGGCGGATCTTTGAAGAGGAGATCCTCTCCCTCGCCCCCGGAGCGTCCTCAGACTGCGAGCTCAGGATCGTACGAAGAGATGGTGGGATCAGGTGGCTCAGAGCAGTGACACGGTCTGCCCTTGATGAAAGTGGAAGAAGCCGTATCTATGGCGGCTGCCGTGATGTCACCGAGGAGAAGACTGCTCTGCTGGAGCTTGAGATGAGCCATGCCCGGCTTGAGAGTGCGATGGAGGCGGGGGGGATCGCCTGGTGGGAGATGGACTCCGTGACGGGGGATGTCGCCTTCAGCCCACGGAAGGCCGAGATGCTTGGCTATTCCCCGGATCGCTTCTCCCATTATACCGACTTCACCGACCTCATCCACCCCGAGGATAAAGAGAAGGCGATGCAGGCGATGCGGGATCACCTTGAGGGGAGAGCAGAGAGGTATGAGGCCGAGTATCGGATCAAAAACAGTGCGGGTACATATCTCTGGTTCCGTGATCTCGGCTCCGTATCTGACCTGGGTGAGGGTGGTGCTCCCCTGAAGGTGGTCGGGCTCGTCATGAATATTACCACACTCAAAGAGGCAGACGAGGCGCTCCGGCAGAGTGAAAAGCGGTTTAAAACTCTCTTTATGGACTCACCGGTCTCTATCATCATCCATGACAGGGATACCGGTGAGATCATCGATGCGAATCCAGAAGCATGTTTAAGTTATGGTTGCTCTTCGGTTGAAGAACTGAAATCATATAATTTCTGGTTGGAATCACCATATTCATTTGAGGATGCGCTGAACTATATTCGGAAGGCGGCATCAGAGGGGCCGCAGGAATTTGAATGGCTCAATCGCTCGGTAACAGGTGTTCTCTTCTATGAACAGGTTCGGTTGTCCTCAGTGGTCATCAGTGGGGTAGAACGTATCCTTGCAACCTCTATTGATATCACCAAACGCAAAGAGGCGGAAATTGCCCTGCGTGAGAGCGAAGCGCTGCTCAGTTCAGCTGGTCGTATAACACACTTCGGTGGATGGAGTATCAACCTCGATGAACAGAAGGTGATATGGTCTGACGAAGTGGCACGAATTCATGGGATGGACCCCGGGTACTCGCCCTCCATAGATGAGGGGATTTCTTTCTATGCACCGGAATGGAAGGAGAAGATCTCTTCGGTCTTTCAGGAGTGTCTCCGGAACGGCATCAGTTATGATGAAGAGATGGAGATCATCAATGCAACAGGGGAGCGGAGATGGGTACGTACCACCGGAGAAGCAGTAACAGACGAATCGGGAGAGATCGTCGGGATACATGGAGCATTTCAGGATATTACCAAAAGGAAGATGACAGAAGAGGCCTGGAAGAAGGCATATGCCCAGATTGAAGAGAATATGTATAAATTCTCGATCTTAAACGATCAGATCAGAAACCCGCTTGCGGTGATTATGGCACTCGTCGATCTCGAAGGGGGAGAGTATGCGGACCGGATCATCGAACAGGTAAGATTGATCGACCGGATAATCGCCTTCCTCGATCAGGGGGTGCTTGAGTCCGAATCGACACGTGCATTCATGAGAAAGCATGATCAGCTTTCCAGCTGATTATGATCCAAATCCCCTTTTTTCTCCTCCACGAATCTCCGCCAAATACCTTCTGGCACCCTGATCTCAAACCTCGCCCCCTCACCATAGACTCTGGTCTCGGTGATGGAGATGCCGGTGATCGAGAGGATCTCACGTGAGAAAAAGAGCCCCAAGCCGGTATTTTTTGCCAAAGCCCCTTGTAAAGATCTGCTCCTTTTGTTCAACCGCAATGCCGGGCCCGTCATCTTCCCAGGTGATCGCTAAAAACCCGTGACGATCTTCGGGATGTGATCCGCTCTTGCGGGGGGTGACCAACAACTGATATCTACCCCTCAATCAGAGGTTGTGAAACTCTTGGTTTTGAGATGGGATGGACTTCGGCGTTTGTTATTGTGGAGAGTTGATAAGAACAGATCATTCCTCCTCTCCAACCGGGTAGGTATCTTGTCTCAATTTCTCTCACCATAAATTATAAATAGTACACTCTATAGTATATTACTCATGAGTGTATTCCTTGATCGGCACCGGGAGACCTCAATGCTTGAGAGCCGTTACCTGGGGGAAAAAGCCGAACTGTTGATTCTCTATGGACGCCGAAGGGTTGGAAAGAGTGAACTTATTGATAGGTTTATCGCCAGAGAGAAAGGTATACGCCTCCTTGCACGTGAGGAGTCGAGGACTCTCCAGCTCCGGCATTTTTCATTGAAGCTGGGGGATTATTTTGATGATAATTTCCTGAAAAAAAATCCCTTTGCAAATTGGGATAGTTTCTTTGAGTACCTTCTTAAACGATCAGATGAGCGTTTTGTTCTTTCCATCGATGAGTTCCCTTATCTTGTCAAGGAGGATCCATCCCTTCCCTCCATTCTTCAGGATTACTGGGATACACACTTAAAGGATAGTCAGATATTTTTGATACTCTCCGGTTCCAGTATTTCGATGATGGAAGAGTCAACGATGGATCATACAAGTCCTCTCTTTGGGAGAAGGACCGGTCAGATCCTCCTTCAGCCCCTCCGCTTTATCCATATCCTTGATTATCTGAAGGATATTCAGAAAGCAGTTCTGCTCTATTCGGTATTTGGCGGGACTCCTGCGTATATCATGAGTGCCGATCCGAATTCGGATATCTTTGACACTATCGAAGAAAAAGTACTGCGGGAGGATGCATTCCTCTTTCGTGATGTTGAATTTGTTCTCAGATCAGAACTGGTTGAACCCCGCTATTATTTCTCCATCCTCTTCTCAATAGCACAGGGAAATCATACAATCGGGCTGATATGCAACGATTGTGGCTTATCAAAGAGTATTGTCAATAAGTATCTCTCGATACTGATTGATCTCCACCTTGTATGCCGCCGTATTCCGGTAACTG
>NZ_JAUSCG010000145.1 GCF_030651615.1 Methanocalculus sp. | reverse complement strand
CGGGGATCTGGATGGTGAAGCACTGCTTGAACGGATGATCCGGATGCATGGAGTGCCTTCATCCTCACGATCACATGGACGGTCAGATGAAGGATGGGGCTATGGATCAGAAGATGAACCAACAGAGAGGGGATCAGTCCTTCCCGGAGTGTTTTAGATGAAGACGATGCGCGATGTTGCCGGAAGATGGACACGAATCCAGCAGAGAAAGGCCCCGTCGATCACCGCCTCGATAGAAGCAGCGGTAAAAGCCGAAATAATATCAGAATATGGCTCAGTTCTGGGTGATTCGGCAAGACGGGACATTGAGAGGAAGGAGTATGCACGCCGTCGTTCCTCAACGAGGATCGTCAACGAGTCGCGGCGGAAGATCCTTGCCCAGAAAGAGAAGGCTGAGATCATCATCGACATCAGAAAACGTAGACATACCGGGATTGCCAGCAGCAAGACCGCACCCCCACCTGCCAAGGCGAAGAAAGAGGAGAGTCCGTATGAGGAGCTTGAGTTCGAGTACTAGCCGCCCACAACCAAGAGGCTCCGGCCGCGAGAAGAAGAAGACCCGCTACCGGTATGTCTACGGTATCATCACCTCAAAGAAGCCATGTGACTTCGGCACGATCGGCATAGACGGCGCTGAGGTGGTGACACTCCATTTCCGCGACATTGCAGCGGTCATATCGGATGCGGGATCAGACCGGTACGAGATCCTCGACCATGGGGTGAACCATCAGCAGGTGGTCGAGCAGATTGCAGAAGAGTATACGATCCTGCCGATGGGGTTTGGCCATATCTCTACTGAACAGGATGTCATCTCATTCCTCCAACAGCACTACCGGACCATCAAAGCGATGGAGAAGAAGATAACCGGGATGGTCGAACTGGGGGTACGGGCACAGTGGAAGATGGATGCGGTCATGGAGGCGATTGCAGCTGAGAATGCTGCTATTGCCACCCTCAGAGATCAGATCAAAGGACGTTCAGAGAAGGACTCCTACCGGATGCAGATCGATCTCGGCAAACGTATCGCACAGGAGCTTGAGAAGCGGAGGGATCAGCTCAGCCGAAAGGTCGTCTCAGCACTGGGAGGTCACGCGGCCGACACCCGGGTATCCACCCCAAAAAGTGATAAAACCGTCCTGAATGCAGCATTCCTTGTGCCGGTTCAGAAAGAGGCGGATTTCGATCTGGCGGTCAACACGGTAGAAGAGCAGTATCGGACAGTACTGCACCTCTCCTATTTCCGGTCACCCCCGTACTCCTTCATCAATCTGCGGGTGAGGTGAGATGGTACTCTTCATCGATGATCTCCTCGCAGTACCCCTGACCCTCTCGCGCCAGATCATAGAGGCGCTGATCGAGGAGGCTGAGAAGGAGACGTTGACATCTGCTGGGGCGATCAGGCAGAAGATCTCTGACCTGCAGATCGCATACGAAGAGGGTGACCTCTCCGAAGACGAGTATCATGCCTGGATGCAGGAGATGCGGAGCCGATTATTGATGATAGGAGATACATGATGAAGCTGAAAGATGCAGTTGCAATAGCAAAGGGATCACTCCGCGAATTTACACCACTTCCATTGAGTGGTGTGACCGGTGTTGTGCATATCCCGGATGATGACACATGGGTCGTCACCATCGAACTGATCGAACGGGTCTCCATCCCCGATCTCTTTGATATCCTCGGGTCATACGAGTTCGTCATCGATAGTGAAGGCGATATTATCGAGTATCGGCGTATTGGTGCAAGGAAACGAAACCAGATGACAGTGGATATAGGAGGATGAGATGAGTTCGAAGAAGGATTCTTCGCAGGAAGAGCCGGCCGTATCAGGGATATTGAGAGGAGTATCAGATCTCCTGGAGGCGATCTCAGAAGTGGTCACCGAAGGAGGGGAGGTCGAGCGGACAGGCCGTTTCACCATCGGTAAAGAGCGGAAGAGCGGGATCTATGGGATCCATATCTCCACTCAGCGGGGAAAAAGCGGTTTCTCAACAGAAACCTTCGGGATGAAGAAAGGGGGGAGTGTCCGCGAACCTGTGGTCGATATCTTTGATGAAGAGCGTGAAGTGCTGGTGATCGTTGAGTTGCCGGGGATTGCAGAGGAGGAGATCACCGTGAAGAGAGAAGATGAGGGCGTCCTCATCTCCGGCGGAAGAGAAGGACGCCGTTTTGAGAGGAGGATCGATCTTCCTGAAGGTGCCTCCCGGAACTGGACAGAGTCGTATCGAAACGGCCTTCTGACGATCCGGTTTCAAAAAGAGTAGGTGGCAGTTATGCAGGCGAACAGAAACGAACCCACATCACTTGTTGATGTCATCGACCGAATCCTTGATAAAGGCCTTGTGATCAATGCCGATATCTGCGTCTCTGTCGTCGGCGTCGAACTCCTCGGCATCACCATCCGTGCAGCCCTTGCATCCTTTGAGACTGCTGCGAAGTACGGCCTTGAGTTCCCCTCCGGCACCAATCTCAATGCACCTGCCTGGAGAGAGATGAACAGGATGCAGGATCAGGAATCTGAGAGGAGACGGTTTGAGGATGTATGCAGAACGGAGTGATCAGGCAACCGTCGTCGATCTCCTCGATCGTATCCTGAAGAAAGGACTTGTTATCCGGGCGGATCTGATCATCTCGGTCGCCGGGATTCCGCTCATCGGCCTCAACCTCACCGCTGCGCTTGCCGGGATCAGCACGATGCTGGAGTACGGGATGTGGGAGGAATGGGATGCAGCACATCGGGCTTCTGCTGCAGAGAAGCTCCGTATCAAAAGGACATACTCCTGCATCGATCCGTCTGAAGTCATCCTCCTCACCGGAATGGCATCCTGTTCTCCGGCCGGTGTACCTGACGGGGTCTGGCGGAGCGGCTCACTGATCTGTACGGACAAGCGTCTGCGTATCATCAGGAGAGTCCCGGAAGAGACGTTGATCGACCTGGACTGGTCTGAGATCAGGAACTGGCATCTGACCACGATGCAGGGAAATAACACAGAACGGGATGCAGTATCTCTGGATCTGAAGGGTTCGGTTGTATGCCTCGCAACCGGAAAGCTCCAACCACTCTGCTCCCTCCTCACCTCAAGATGCGGATCTCACATAACGATAGCCGGGTGAAATGTACATGACAGAGAAGAAAGATGAGCCGACTGTGGAAGGGATCGTGGACGATCTCCTGCCCGGAATGAAGAATGTGATACAGAAGCTCAGGTCACGATCACAGGAGCTTGATGAGAAGATCAAAGAGACCGATACAGAACTCCAGCGCCGGATGGAAGGAAGAACCGATACACCAGCTCCAGTCGTCGATTATGGCATCCGTGTCAGGTCGCTGGCCGATCTGAAGCGGGGAGCACCGGGATCTGATCCCAGACGCCACACACCGCCACGCGATCCGGTCATTGAACCGATGACAGATCTCTTTGATGAGGGTGAATACCTCCGCTTGATTGCTGAACTCCCGGGGGTAGCAGAGGAGGACGTATCTGTTACCATTGGAGACTCATCGGTCAGTATTACTGCCGAAGGCTCGGGCCGCCGGTATGCAGCAGTCGTAGCACTTCCGCGTCCGGCAGAGATCGAGCTTGTCAAGTGCAGGAACGGGATCCTTGAGGTGATCCTGAGGTGACGCGATGATCGAACTTGATGAGGCATCATTAAAGGACGGGCTCCTCTCCCTGGTGATCAGCCTGGTCGAGATCATCAGTGATGCACTCCGTCTCCAGGCGATCGATCGTCTTGAGTCGGGAATCCTGACCGAGGAGGAGGCAGAGCGGCTTGGTACGGCCCTGATGGATCTCGACTGCGCCCTCAATGAGATCAAAGAGCAGCATGGGATTATGGAATCAGTTGCATCGGTTCGGGACGGGCTTGTTTCGGTGGTGGTTG
>NZ_JAUSCG010000133.1 GCF_030651615.1 Methanocalculus sp. | reverse complement strand
CCAGTATAACAACGTACAGGTGAATCTGGGGTATCAGCGGTTCGAATCAGTTGGAAACCTCAGGACAGGGGAGCCGATCGTCTATGCTGCGACGATCCCAACAACAGCACAGGTGCCTGAAGAAGCCGCGCTATTTCTGGATTTTTTGATCGAAGCCATAGGTAACCGGCACTACGGCGGACCGCAACCGGTTGTATGACGGGCACTCACCTCTTTATCCTGCCCCAGAATTATGTGTAACCTTGTGGTCTTCAGACCCCGGTGGCACACCTCCTCCATTTGGTGGGAGGAGTTAACTGAGAATTGTAGCATTGAGGCTGATAAAAAAATCATTTTTTAGCCACGGGTTCCTTGGTATCACCGAGGAATGCTAAAATAAACAGATCAGATCAATCACTGCCGGGTCTGCGAGACAGCCTGCCCCTGACGACCTTCCCCCCGCAGCTCTTCGAGCCTGGCAAGCACCTCTTCCACATGCCCCTTCACCTTCACCTTTCGCCAGATTGCTGCTATCTTCCCATCCGGATCGATGATGAAGGTGCTCCGTTCAACCCCCATATACTCCCTGCCGTACATCTTCTTCTGAACCCAGACACCATACGCTTCAAGCACCAGATGCTCTGGATCTGAAAGGAGGGTGATTGTGAGCTGCTGCTTCTCAGAGACACGCCGGTGGCTTGCGATCGAGTCCGGGCTGATCCCAAATACCGGCGTATTATCACGGGCAAACATCTCCATCGCATCCGAAAATGTTCGTGCCTCGAGGGTGCATCCTGAGGAGTTATCTTTTGGATAGAAGTAAATGACAACAAAGACCCCCCTTTCCTCAGCGAGGCAGACCATATGTTCATCGATATCAGGGAGGCAGAAATCCGGTGCAGGCATTCCAATCGTAAGATCTGTCATAATAGAACCTCTCAGGTATGGGCAATAAACATATTTCTCACATCTGGAGAATAATTATGGTTCGTGCAACTGCCCCATTCAAACAATAAAGCCTTTTGAGCGAAGCATGTCACGGTATTCGTCTTCAGTCAAAGTACATGCAATATAGTTCTCAAGATCTGTTTTCTTGGTGAACATCATCTGTTTGTACATTTTAGAGAGGAGGCTGTCTGAAATATCTCCAGTACCTCCATGGCTAACCTTGGTATGGATGCTGTCAACAATCTTCCCCTCGTTATCTTTGAAACGATAAAAAATATGATCTCCTTTCCTTATTTGAAGATAACCTTTTTTTATGGTAACACGCTCAAAATCACGTTTTTTTATAGGCATCTCTATGCCCCTCCATATCTTTTATCAATAAGGCATTTTGCCTCATTGAAGTCAAGATGTTGGAGGAGTGTCTGTTTTATCTGGAGCGAACCTTCAGAGTGCATATCATCAGGATATTCGCTGAAACTAAGAATATGCCCCTCTATTTCTTCTTCAAGAGATTTAATAGCTTTTTTGTAATTATCTCCACACCCATAGAGAGCAAGATCGTTGTTGAAGAGGCACCATTGTTTGTCATTATTATCATAGGAGACAGTGAAGGTTATTGGTTTCAACAGGATGTATTGACCAATTTTATGAAGAGTTTCTAACGTTACTTGCTCTAGATTCTCTACTGAATCAATTCTATAATTTTTCTGTGTCTGTATCATATTACCAGTCACACGAACCCATTTTTTATAAAGATTTTTCACTTGGTCTTCAATTTCGGGTTTGAAATAACAGTTGATGTTCCGTCCGATTGTAGTATTTATGATAAAGTAAGAGAGATTGTCTCCACGGATCCCTATGATAACTCCCTGTATAGTGACAATTCCTGTACCTCCATATTTGAAGACGAGTTCTTCAAGATATTCTTTCTGATGTTTTGGAATAAAACTTCCATGATCCGGTTGTTCTACAGAGGTTTTCATTTCTATTATGGATCCGGACGAAGCGAAGGAAAGAAGGCTTTTCAGAAGACCAATGCGTGCAGATGGATCTTCTATCTCTATTTCGAGTTGTGATGGAAACAGATCCGGATTATCATTCAGAGTGTTCATAAGCCGCTCAAAACACTCGGTAATATCAATAAAAGTCTTCTCGCCGTCAAGATCAGTCCCATATGTTATTGGGAATAAAGGTACAATGACACTACCTTCTCTGATCTCTTTAAAGTAAAGGCGAAATTCGTCTTTTTTATAGGCTTTTCCTAATTTTGAAAAGCCAATATTATCTATTGCACGCTGCATGTTGGAAACTGCCTCAGCAAAAGCTACAGCTTCTATAGCGTTATCCTTTACAGTCGCTCCATCACGAACAATAATCCATGTCTTAGGTTTCTCTTGAGATGGCATTTCACTTCTTTTGATTACATACTATAATTGATATATGCCTTATGCCTTTTCTTTACTGAGAAAAAAAGAAATCATATAACCTAATATATATTATTGCCATCTTCCCTCCATCTCTCATTTTTCGATATAATTCTTGAACTTGGGTCATATATTTCACCCATCCAGCCCAATGTATACCCACGATGAGAGACCCTCCTGAGTTTGCATGGAAACAATGCCTGATTATCCGGGACGATGTGAAGATGAGTTGTGGGAAGAAATGCGCCCAGATTGCCCATGCCGCAATCGGTGCCTATGAGAAGGCAAGTGCAGCCTCTAAACGTTCGTGGCTTGATGAAGGCCAGAAGAAGGTTACACTGAAGGTGAGCGGTGAGCGGGCGCTCTTTGAGCTGAAAGTGATCGCAGAAGCCAATGGCATTCCTGCCTGTATCATTCAGGATGCCGGTCTTACCGAGATCCCACCCGGCACGGTGACGGCACTCGGCCTTGGCCCTGCAAAGTCCGAGCTCCTCGACCGCATCACCTCAGATCTGAAGCTCCTATGATGAAGAGCCCCTACCCCCTGGAACATGATCTCCAGATGCGTTACTATGGGGATTCCCACCCCGGCATCGGCGGAAGACTCAGGTCTGTCCCGGAAGATTTCATCGTCGAGGAGATTCCGCCCGGATTTACCGGGAGCGGCCCGTACCTGATCTGTAAAGTGACACGCCGCTCATGGGAGCACCAGCATGCCATCCAGGAGATAGCAAAAAGGCTTGGAATCAGCCGTAAACGGATCGGATGGGCCGGCACCAAAGATCGAAATGCCGTTGCAACTCACTATATCTCACTCTATAAGGTAGAGCCAGAAGATATCGCTCGCATCTCCCTCAGGGACATCAGTATCGAGGTGGTTGGTCATCATCAGTTTGGTCTCTCCCTTGGGGATCTCGCAGGGAACAGGTTCGTAATTCGGATCCGCGACTGTGACGAAGAGAACCTTACCTATGTCCCCGGGATCACAGAGACGGTCAAAAACGGCATTCCAAACTACTATGGCCTACAACGGTTCGGAGCTCAGAAACCGATCACCCACCGGGTCGGATCGTCCATTCTCCATGGCAACTACCGCGAGGCGGTCGAGATCTACATCGGAGATGCCTTCCCAAATGAAGCAGATGAAGTGAAAGCGGCACGAACGGCATATATCGAAACAGGTGACGCACGCGAAGCACTCCATGCCCTCCCTGTACGGCTGGGATTCGAACGTGCAATGCTCGATCACCTCTCCAAGAATGAAGGGGATTATGCAGGAGCACTCAAATCCCTCCCTCCAAAACTCCTTACTATGTTCGTCTCGGCATGGCAGTCCTACCTCTTCAATGCCGCACTCTCCGATCGGTTTGATCGTGGAGTTCCACTTGATGAACCGGAGGCAGGTGACACTCTCATCTTTACCAATGGTAGAACCGACCGCGCAACAGAGAGGAACCTCCCGACAGCACGTCAGCACATCAAACGAGGGAGGTGTATGATCGCAGCATTCATCCCAGGAAGCTCACCGATCCAGAACCCGGGTCCGATGGAGGAGTATATGATCCGGATATCTGAGGAAGCCGGAATCAATGCAGATGCATACCGTGCCGCCTCCCGATATGTGGAGACCGCCTTTGACGGTGCGACCCGTTCGATCGTCCTGAAGACAGAGATCCAATCCGGGGTAGAAGAGTCTGCGGTCGTCCTTCATTTCACCCTCCCACCGGGCCACTACGCGACATCAGTCTGTCGGGAGTTCATGAAGGGTGATCCGATCACCCTTGTCTGAGATCAACGCGCGCGTGCGATCACCCTGGCACCTGCAATGGCATCCTGCAGGTTGCCTAACTCGTCAACGAGTCCGAGGGTAAGGGCATCCTCACCCCGGATTAACCGGGCATCATCGATAGATTCTCTGGTGATATTCCTCTGGCTGCTGATATCCTCAATGAACCGGTTGAGGCTTGCGTCAACAAGCCCCTGTGCTAAATCCACCTCATCCTGAGAGAGGTTTCGGTACGAATGGGTCATGTCCTTCATCTCCCCGGATTTTACCACTTCCACCCCGATACCTTCCCTGTCGAACTGCTCACTTCTATCAAAGAAGACCCATATGACTCCAATACCTCCGGTGAATGTATCAGGACTCGAATAGATCCGATCGGCATACGCTGAGACATAGTACGCTGCAGAGGTGGCAATAGAACCCATTGAGACAACAACCGGCTTCTTCTCTCTGGCATAGAGGATATCACGGATGATCTCCTGAGCCGCAGTCGGGGTGCCGCCACCCGAGTCTATCCGGAGAACAATTGCCCTTATCAAAGGATCGTCTGCCGCGCGGCGAATCTGACCCCCTACATACTCGCTTCCGACATACCCACCGGATTGAGCAAGTCCTGAAACCATCGTCCCTTCAATCCGGACAACCGCAATATCGATGTCTCCTGCAAGGGGCTTTGTGAGACTAAGGACGCCGATGACAGCAAAACCTGCAAGTATGAGAAGGAGAAGTATTATTGCGCCTTTTTTAATAAGTCGCCGTCTCTTCGCCTTTATGATCTGAAGTTCGATATAATTCATAATGATGTGGGATAGAGTACGTCATACTCGGTAACGAGGTTTGTGCCACAGAGATAGTGTGATTTCAGATCAAGCCGGATCATCTCATCCTCACTCTCGATATGCATACCCCCAACCAAAGACGGTGTATCGTCACCCCCAACGATGAAAGGCAGGTGAATAAGCCGGATTTCATCAACAAGACGGTGATGGAGCATATGCCAGTTCAGAGTCGGGCCACCCTCAATCATCATCCGTTTAACTCCGTATTTCTCATAGAGGATGTTGAGGAGAAGGGGGAGATCGACACGATCTGATCCACAGACTACCACATCCGCACCAGTACCACGGATCGCCTCAATCCGATCGGGAGTAGCAGCCTCAGAGACCGCAATAACGGTCTCTGCATCAGGTTTGAAGATATTTGATGAGAGCGGGATATCCCCTCTGCTGTTTGGGATAACACGAATCGGGCTCTTTCCAGGAACCTGCCGCACAGTCAGATATGAGTTGTCAATCCTGATTGTCTTTGACCCGACCATGATGGCATCACACTCAGCCCTCGTCGTATGCAGGAGGAGTTCAGTCTCATGAGCCATGTATTTCATCAGGATCTTACTTGATGCATCCTTTTTGAGCGTCAGTTTCCCGTCCGCTGTGATCTCAGACATCATCAGTACATGGGGTCTATTTGGATGCTGCGTCATAATGATCCTCTCGATTGATATATCTCTTTGAATACCTTAACAATATAGGTTCAATCTGATGATCTGATCCCTGCGTTCTGAGGAAATCATGAACATAACCGCACTTCGACCACACTGTATCCGGTATCTTGAACCGCTCGCAAATCTCTGTGTACGGTTAGGTATTTCTCCAAACCAGATCACCATCATCTCGCTCATCTTCGGAATAGGATGTGCTGTTGCCTTCACATACAGGTTATTTCTGATCGGATCGCTCCTCCTGTTCATCTCAGCAATACTCGATCTCATCGATGGCAGTGTTGCGCGCAAAACCGATCATAGTAGCAACTTCGGCGCGGTACTTGACTGGATCATCGACAAATATGTCGATATGCTGGCGATCCTCGGTGTCGGGCTCTCAGGAATTGCAATCATCTCTCAGATAACCCCCCTCCCCCCTCTTGCGGACTTCGGGGTCGTTGCACTTGCAATCATCGGATCGATGATGAATACCTTCATAAAACCTGTTGTCTATGCAGAAGTAGGATACTCAGACAGAGTCTGCGGCAAAATTGACGATCCCCTGGAAGGTGTAGGATTTTTTGGAAGGCCTGAGACCCTCCTTGTGCTGATCCTCGGAGGTGTGATCGGATACATATGGGTGTCCATCATCATCATTGCAATCTGCACGAATCTCTCTGCTATTCAGCGGATCATCTACCTTTCACAAAGACTTGCCTGAGATCGTCGATATACTGGGTAACCAGCTTCTCTGCAAGCACTCCAAGGTCAGGGATAAGACGGAAGAGTACGTATGCAATTCCGATGAGAAGACCAAGTGCTAATAGTTCGGATACAACGTTATGCGACCAGAAGAAGCTGGCATACCCATAATTGCCATTTCCAACAAGATCGCTGAACCAGGGATACCACTGGCCGGTATATGCCATAAAAACATAGGCATTTCTTAAGATATTGAGGATATAGATAACCGGAGCGATCAGAAGGAATGCTAGCACTTTCTGCCGGAGCGTCGTTGGAACCATATAGGCGACCGCAAGCATAATCGCAATACTCTGGATTCCAGTGCATCCGAGGATAATTTCGACACGGAATCCCATATCATTCCCCGGAACCACACCTGCCATGATGAGATTCCAGTCAAGTTGTGTTACAGGATAGTTCAGAATCGTCAGCACCCAGATGATCTGACCCACAACAACAGAGATCAGCCAGTTGCCAAGAGGCTCAATGAATCCAAAGGGGGCATAGATGAGGAAAGAGACAGCCGCCGCTTTTGTGAGGCAGCCGACTGCGGTGTCTTCTGCAATCAGGCGCCTTGCCGTGAGGTACACAAATGGCACCGAGAGGATACCAATGAGTGGATAGAGGAAGTTATTGATCGCCAGATACCCCGGAATTCCGATGAGGAGGAGGAGCGATATTGAAGCCCATCCGACGATACCGGCATAATAGCGGTATCTGTTTGGAATAAGATAGAGGAGAAAACCGATACAGGATAGAAGAATCAGGTATTCACTCATTATGTAATTATTGGTTGTGCAATTAGAAAAAACCAGAGGAAGCAGTCATTTTTTTGGTCTCAAAGGCGGAGTCTTTAAAGTTTTCATGCATATAGTACAATCATGCGTTTCTGCCCTGAATGTAAGAGCCTCATGATTGCACGGTCCGGCCGGATGCATTGTCGACGGTGTGAGTATTCTGAAGAGATCACCGATTCAGCGTCACTTATGGTGACAACAATCCGAACTGAGAAAGAGATTGTTATCGTGGAGGAAGAAGACAAGATGGCAACACTCCCGACCTGCCCGGTGAAATGCCCAAAATGTGGGCATAATCTTGCCTTCTGGTGGCTTAGACAGCTTCGATCTGCCGATGAGAGCGAAGTAAGATTCTTCAGGTGTCTCTCCTGCGATCACACCTGGCGTGAATACGACTAAATGATACAAGGGGCGTTATTGACCCCTCCTTTTTTAATGATTCATGGAAACGACATTACCATGTTTTTATATCATGCAGGAGAACGGGATCTATAGTTCTACACAATTAATCATGTTAATTCGGAGGTTATGAATGTCGGAGAAACAGGTGACACTCAGCAAAAAGACATACCTGCCTGATCCCCACTACAGGAAAGAGGCGTGGTGTAAAGATGCGGAACATGCATACCAGGGATATCTTACAGATCCCGACGGATTCTGGGCGCGGATAAGCCATGAACTCGAATGGTTCGAACCATGGCAGAAGGTGAAAGAGTGGAAACATCCGTTTGCCCGCTGGTTCATCAATGGCAAATGCAATATCAGTTATAATTGTCTTGACCGCCATAGTGCAGGCTCCCGCAGAAATAAAGTCGCCCTCTTCTGGCAGGGGGATGACGGCACTACACGATCCTATACGTACTGGCAGCTCCTCCGTGAAGTGGAGCGTTTTGCAAACGGCTTAAAAAGTCTCGGTGTAGCAAAAGGGGATTGTGTCTGCATCTACATGCCCAACGTCCCCGAGCAGGTGATCGCAATGCTCGCCTGCGCACGGATCGGAGCTGTTCACTCGGTCGTATTTGCCGGATTCGGATCAGATGCCCTTCATGCCAGGATAACCGGAGCCGGTGCCAAAGTCGTTATCACCGCAGATGCAAGCATCAGGCGAGGAAAGACTATTCCCCTTAAACCGATCCTTGAAGAAGCACTGATCGATGCAACTACAGTCAATTATATCGTCGTCCTGAGAACCCAGAATCCAAAAGTCAGCCTTCTGCCAGAGTTTGAGATGGACTTCTACGAGTTGATGGATTCTGTCGGGAAGAAGTGTCCTCCTGAGAATATGGATTCTGAAGATCCACTCTTCATCCTCTACACATCAGGGACGACCGGTCAGCCAAAAGGGATCATCCATACAACCGGCGGATATATGGTCGGGACATACTACACCTGTAAATATGTCCTTGATATCAAAGACTCTGACGTCTATTGGTGTACGGCTGATCCCGGTTGGATCACAGGCCATTCCTATATCGTATACGGCCCTCTTCTGATGGGTGCAACCATCTTCATCACGGAAGGTACACCCGATTACCCGGATCCAGGGGTCTGGTGGAGCTATATCGAGAAGTTCGGCATTTCTATCATGTATACCGCTCCAACAGCCATCAGGATGTTCATGCGATATGGAAATGAATATCCTGATAAATACAACCTCGAAAGCCTCCGCCTTCTCGGTTCTGTTGGCGAGCCGTTAAATCCCGAAGCATTCGAATGGTTCTACCACACCATTGGAAAAGGAAAACTCCCGGTGGTTGATACATGGTGGCAGACCGAGACCGGCATGCATATGATTACGACGATGATCGGAGAGCCGATGAAGCCCGGATTTGCCGGAAAACCGATCCCCGGAGTTCTCGTTGATATCGTAGATAAAGCGGGGAACCCGGTACCTCCGGGAATCTCCGGTCAGTTGATCATCAAAGAACCCTGGCCTTCGATGATGCGGATGGTAAATCAGAACGAGGAGAGGTACCGGACCTACTGGAGTGGACCGGAGAATAGTTTCGGTGCAAGCGATCTCGCTGTCCGGGATGAAGACGGTTACATAATGATCCTCGGAAGATCTGATGATCTGATCATCGTATCCGGGCACAACATCGGAACTGCGGAGGTCGAGAGCGCCCTTGTATCACATAAAGCCGTCGCTGAAGCTGCTGTAGTCGGCATTCCTGATGAGATGAAGGGTAATCGCATTCTTGCATTCGTATTGCTCAGGGAAGGGCAAATAGAGACCCCAAAATTAAAACAGGACCTCATCTACCATGTGAGGATCACTTTAGGACCTATTGCGATCCCCTCTGAGATAAGAGTGGTCGATTCCCTCCCTAAAACCAGAAGTGGTAAGATCATGAGAAGAGTGCTTCGTGCAGTGGAGCTCGGAGAGGATCCAGGAGATCTCTCAACCATTGAAGAGTGAGGGGATCTCCCCTCCTCTCCGGAAGTATTTATATACTGCATAGTGTTAGTTATAAACATGACATTCAATCCCGAGGACTCTCTCAAGATTGAAAATATCGTTGCATCGGCTAAAGTTACCGATTCTCTTGATCTCCCATCGCTTGCTGCTGAGATAAAAGGAGCCGAATATAATAAAAAACGGTTCCCCGGCGTGGTCCTCAGAATGCAGGACCCAAAGATCGCTGCTCTTGTCTTTGGATCAGGAAAAGTGGTGCTGACTGGTGCAAAGAGTATTGAGAGCCTGAATCGAGGGCTTGAGATCCTTGGAGGGCTCCTTCGGGACCTCAAGATCGATATCCCGGACAATCTTACGTATAAAATCCAGAACATCGTCACGTCTGCAGATCTTGGAGTTCCGATCAATCTGAATAAGATTGCAGTCGGGTTCAATCTGGATCGTATCGAGTATGAACCAGAACAGTTTCCAGGCCTTGTTTACAGACTTGAAGAGCCGAAAGTGGTGGTATTACTCTTTGGGTCAGGTAAGTTGATCATTACCGGCGGCAAACAGCCAGAAGATGCCAGAGGAGCAGTACGGAAAATCTTATCCGATCTATCAAATCTTGGAATGATTTGACTCAATTATACACCTTTTTTTCCTTTATTATCTTGATCTACATAAGATGAATGAATCGAAGATTTTTTATAATACATGATATAAATAATAGTATAATAGGAGTTATATTATGGAATCAGGAGTGTTCGGAACGCTTACACCCAAACAGGATGAAATCGTCAATCTACTTACCGGAATCGGGATGAAGCGAAATGTTGCTAAAGTTCTCGTTTTCCTCTCTGAACTGCCTGAGGCAAGCTCACGTGAGATTGAGCGGGGCACCGATCTTCGACAGCCGGAAGTTAGCATTGCGATGCGTGAGTTAAAAGAGCGGGAATGGGTTACCTGCCGTGAGAGTAAGACAGAAAATAAGGGAAGACCGGTTAAGATCTATTCGATAGCCCTTGATTTAAACGAGATTACCAATGTTCTCGAAGAGAAGAAAAGGCAGGAAGCTGATACTCAGATATCGATGATCAATCGGATGCGCGAGTGCATCGAATCCTAACTCTTTTTTGCCCCGACTATTACCATTGTCTTCCCGGTATACCGTGTGAAAAGACCGGATTCTACAACACCCGGTACATTTGCAATATTCTGTTCGAGTTCTTCAGGAGATCTGATCTCGCCGAAGGTGCAGTCGAGGATGAAGTTGCCATTATCTGATATGACGGGTCCGTCTTTTCCGGATCCGTTCCGGATTAAAGCAGATCCGCCAAGATCATTAATCCGCTTTATGACAGGCATGCAGGCAAACGGAAGAACTTCAATCGGTACCGGACCGTCCAGGATTGAGACGCATTTGGAGTCATCAACGACCACTATAAAGGTTTCTGCTGCATCTGCAACACACTTCTCCCTGAGATGTGCAGCACCCCTTCCTTTTATCATCCTCTTTGCCGGGTCGATCTGATCCGCACCATCGATCGCAAGATCAAGTTTCGGATGCGCATCAAGAGATGTAAGCATAATACCCATCTCTACAGCACGATACGCCGCCTGGTATGAGGTCGGCACACCAGCGACAGCGAGCTTCTCTTCGCGGATTCGCTCACTGATCCGCTCCATCGCATACAGAACCGTTGATCCGGTACCGATGCCGATGATCATGCCATCACGGACCTGGTCAGCGGCCCTGTAACCCGCCTCCTGTTTGGCTTTATCCATACGATCAGATATGATGAAGAGGGGTATCTATCTTGTTATCAGGAGAACTGCCGCCGTACTGCATCAAATGCAGCAGGAGCGGTACAATCCAGGGTAACCGGTGTCAGAGATATCCGACCCTGCCGGATCGCATGCACATCTGTTCCCTCTTCGGCATCTTCGATGAGCGGGCCGTCAATCCAGTAATATGGCCTTCCACGCGGATCAAACCGCTCTTCGACGCCGGTATGGAAGAGTTTTTCTGCAAGACGGGTCACCTCGTATCCACCCCTGATCTCGGAGGGGATGTTGACATTTAAGACATGAGCGTTTTCCGGAAATCCTTTTTCAAAGATACGGGTACAGACATCGGTGACGACATGACGAATCGCCTCATCATCCATCATATTCGACCTTGAATCATCAAACTTCATGCCCTGGTCATTGACCTGAAGAGAGAAAGCAACAGCAGGAGTCCCCTGGTTAGCCGCCTCTAATGCTGCTCCAACAGTTCCGGAGGTCATGATAGACTCAAAACTGAGGTTCTCCCCGAAATTAATTCCTGAAACAACGAGATCAGGTTTTAACCGGAGCGCATACAAACCGATGATCACCGCATCGGTCGGCTTCCCATCAACTGCGTATGCAGGAGAGCCATTGATATTCACCTTATGGAGCCGGATGGGCTCAAAGATAGATATTGACCTACCCACCGCGCTCTGCTGGGTGGATGGGGCTACCACAGTCACATCGGCAATCTCAGATAAGGCCGCATATGCCGCCCAGAGCCCTCCCGATGAGACACCATCGTCATTTGTCAGCAGGACAGTCGGTTTCATATGTATGGGTCATCCTCATGGAGAGAAAAACTCTCGTATCGGCAAAGCCTCATCTGAGTTTGGAACCAACCATTTCTGTATGAAGGTACTCCTCGCAGAGTATACGGTTCTGCATGATCCAACACTCGCCCCTGAAGGAGAGGCGATGCTCAGGACGCTTAAGGGCAGTTTTGAAAGATTAGGTTTTGAAGTTGTCTCTCCAGAGAAGGGAGACTTTAAAAGCGAGATCGAACGTATCGCGCCCGATTGCAAATATGGGCTTATCATTGCACCAGATGAACTTCTCGCCGGGTTCACCAGGGCGATGGAGGGAGTAACACATAACATTGGAACAGACAGCACGAATGCAGCTCTCTGTGCCAACAAGCGTCTCACAGGACGAATCCTTGCAGAACATGGGATCGATGTCCCAACGGAGGTGACGGACGGAATGAGGGTGATTAAGCCGATCCGGGGATCAGGTTCGATCAAGGTCCGTATTAATGATGAAGAGCCTGCCGAGGGTGAATTTGGACAGGAGTTTGTCGAAGGAGAAGCCTTGTCCGTATCTGTCATCGGCTCACGGGTCATCGGGGATGTCTGTGAATTCTATAGTGGGGCACCACCATGTGTCCTCGCAATCAACCGTCAGAAGATAGAGGTTGTTGATGGGAAGATCATCTATCAGGGTGGAGAGACTCCAATCGATCACCCACGGGCAGATGAGATAAAGGAGATCGCAGCTAAGGTGGTGAATATTCTTGGATGTCAGGGATATATCGGGATTGATCTGATCGTCGGAGCCCGTATCGTTGTCGTTGATGTGAATCCCAGAATCACTACAAGCGCAATCGGCATCGCCGCAGTGATGGAGGAGGAGATTTCGGACCTCCTGATCAAGGCATCTGAAGGGATCGAATTATCTCCGGTCAATCTGGTCGGATCAGCCTCTTTTGACACTCACGGGGGTCTCATCAGGCGATGATCGGGATAGATATCGGCGGGGCAAACACGAAGATTGTAACAGAAGATGAGGTGATCATCCGGTACTGCCCCCTTTGGAGAGGTGCCCCGCTTGGTGAGATCCTCTCCGGGTTCGACGGTGAAGCGGCGGTTGTGATGAGCGGAGAGCTTGCCGACTGTTTCCATACCAAAGGAGAGGGGATTTCTTTCCTCGTTAATGAAGTTAAGAAGATCATCCCGGATGCACGGTTTTATGGAACGGATGGCCTGTTCCATACCGATCCGGTGCCTCAACTCGCTGCTGCAAACTGGCTTGCATCTGCTGATCTCCTCAGAGACAGGTATCCAGGCTCCGTACTCGTCGATCTCGGGAGCACCACTGCCGATATCATCCCACTAACACCATTCTCCGACCTCCTGAACCAGACCGATCTCTCCCGCCTCAGAAGGGGCTATCTCATCTATTGTGGGATGCTCAGAACACCGGTTGCATCCCTTCTCCGATCGGTCCGTATCGATGGTATCGATACACCCCTGTCAACTGAGTACTTTGCTTCGGCAGGTGATGCACATCTCGTCCTCGGCCACATCACCCCTGAAGAGTACACAGTACCGACACCGGATGGAAAGGAGGCAACGACTGCTCTGAGCCTTTCCCGTCTTGCCCGGTCGGTCTGTGCCGATCTGGACGAAGTCGGACACACCGGAGCCATTGCAATTGCCGAGGCGTTCTGGGATGCTGAGCGGACCCTCATTAAAGAATCACTTGATAGGATCGGTTCAGGAGAAGTGTTGGCCGCAGGAATTGGATCAGGACTTATTCGCAGGAACTTCGGAGGCATTGACCTTCAGAAGGAGCTTGGCCGTTATGCTGATGCACTTCCGGCATATGCAGTGAGGGAGGTGGCGATACGGGACGGTATCTGATCCCGGCGCTCCTCCTTACAGGATCAGTTCTGATCACTGCTCTCTCGTTTATTCTGGGATACCCACTCTTTTTTCTGCTCATCTTCATCCCCTTCTTCTTCAGAAGCCGTCCTGTGAAGATATGTCCGGTCTGCGGGTGGGAGGCCAAGGGCAGCGAGGAGTTCTGCCCCTTCGATGGAACGCCCCTCTGCAGCGAGTCCTGAAAGTGCAATGATCCGATTTGGAACAGGAATGCCGTACATGTCGGTGGAGTCAATCGATCTGATATGCGCATAATTACGGACAGTACCCCGGTCAAGGACTAATCCAAGCCCGAATAGTATTCTTGCCGTATGGTGGTACGGGTGTCTGACTGCAATCGCAGCTGCAAGATCCACAACAGGTATACCATGACGGGTACCGGGATAGAACGGTTCATCAGCATACCAGAGTCTGCCGCAGTCCAGGCACCGATAGCGTACAACACCGACATAGACCGACTGACGCTCATCATCCCGGACAAGGGTGGCAAACCGCTTTTTTTTAAGATCGTGCCTCCTGAGAAGAGCTCCACAGATCCTGCAGTGAGGAGTGATCTGAGAGAATGTTACTCCGTCAAAGAGGGAGATTGATGAAATTATCATATCGGAGAGGAACGGGGGTATCAGCAGGCGTCTTGGCAATGGATCTTCACCTCTGTATCATGGCGCAGGGGGGGATTGAACATATCGTCGATATAGGGGGTAATCTGCGCGCAAGCCGGGAGGAATGAGCTCTCTGGCGGCACACTATTTAAATGGATGATGATTTCTGAGTCTCTTATCAATGATATCGTTAACTTTTTTAATATGTTTAAAACATGCATATAAACTCCACCCAACCCCCTTCCATCAATCTCATGAAATAAAACCCCTACCAGAAACTATTTAGAAATCTATTAATATTTCCTTTTAAAATCATCTTCTGTGCCTATTCCAAAGTGAAGATGACTTTGGGTGAATAGGTGGGACATTACAAAAGAGGTGTGTAGAAAAATGGTATTTCATCCTCCAGTGCAGATCGTTGCCAAGGCGGGAGATGCAGGCAAGTATAAGGTAGGCCTGCCCGCCTGGAACATGATTATGCGTGGATTCATGTCCGGCGCATATATCGCTATGGGAGCTGGCCTTGCCACAGTTTGTGGTACAGGTGTTGCAGATTTCCTTGGACCAGGTTTCGCCGCGATGGTTCGCGGTGCTGTCTTCCCTGTCGGACTTATTATCACCATCCTAACTGGTGCCGAACTGTTTACCGGCGACGCAATGCTCGCCCCAATGGCTGCTTTTATCCATAAGATCAGCTGGATGCAGGTCCTGAATCTCTGGGTCTGGGTCTATGTTGGAAACTTCATTGGATCAGTTGTCTATGCATATATTATGGCATACGGCCCTCTCTCCCAATGGGATGCAGCAGGCGCAGTCACCGTCAATGCCTTTGGTATGACAGCGTTAGGTATAGCTAAAGGGAAGATCTCCTATTACGGCGGCGCCGCGATGTGGTCTCTCTTCCTGAAAGCCGTCGGCTGTAACTGGCTCGTTAATCTCGCTGTGCTCCTTGGTATCTGCGCAGATGATGCGGTCGGCAAGTTCTTCGGTATCTGGTTCCCGATCATGGCCTTCGTTGCCAGCGGGCTTGAACACAGTATCGCAAATATGTACTTCATCCCGGCAGGGATATTCGTGAACGGGTTCTTAGGACCAGGACACGCATCATATGTCGCTGAACTGAGCTGGGTGACGATGTTTACACAGAACGTCATACTTGTCACCATCGGCAACGTCGTCGGCGGTTTACTCTTCGTCGGTATCATCTACTGGGTAGCGTTCCGCAAAGAGATCGCTGCACTGAAATAAGTAGTGGAAGCGTTATCACATGAAGATTGGAAACATTAAGGTGAGGTTAACGATCGTCCATCTGGGCGTCTTTCTCTTCTTCACCGGTGTTCTCATCTTCTCAATTCTTTCTACAGGGGACTATTCGATGCTTATCTGGGGAGTCCCAACAGTGATTCTCATTCTGACAATACCTCTCGCCATGAACTACATGAGTCAGAGTCAGTACAGGGACTTACGGCCGATGTATGAGGCAGAAGCAAAGACGGTTCGGGCAAACCAGATTAATGAAGGGATGATGGGAAAGCCGGTCCGCTTCGAAGGTGTCATTGAACGAGTCCATTTCAAATTCTTGAACAGACCTCAGTACCTCATCGCCGATCGATCGGGAGAGGTGGCAGTGAAGATGTTTACATCCCCTGAAGAAGATGTTGAGAAGGGGGATATTGTCGAGGTTCTTGGGTCAATCATGCGCCGGTACATCGTCACCGGAGATCCGATCATCAACTGTGTCTCTATTCGAAAGAAGATCAAAGAGACTCCGGCAGAACCCGAGAAGAGAGAAAAAAAGAAGAAATAATTCTCTAAAAACTCTTATCCAAACCTTTTCTCATCAGATCCTGCTTCTTCATCGAGTTTTTTTTGATATACTGATCAAATGCATGAATCCGGCAGCTGATCGGGAACGGAACGGAGAGGGTGCTGATCACCGCTTCTCCTCGTTCCAGTGTCTGTATCTCGCCATCAAGGGGGGTGAGATCCTGTTTTGCACTGGATGCAATCATCGCACGATCTGTTCGGTCTGAGAGGCCGAGGACGACGTATGTGTTTATCTGGGCGAGGATCCTCGGATCGATATTCTTCGGCTGCTGGGTGATCACACAGAGACCTATCCCAAACTTCCGCCCTTCCATTGCACATTCACGGAAGACCGCCGTCCCCCT
>NZ_JAUSCG010000125.1 GCF_030651615.1 Methanocalculus sp. | reverse complement strand
ACCAGGAGCATCAGAATGATGAACACCCGTTTGGTCAGGTATCATGGAGCAACGGGCGGGAGATGAATATCAACTGTTGCAGGGTGTTCCCTTCAACAGAATAGTGTTTCTCCGGAAATAGGGGTTTAATGTAAATGGCGGGATCAAAGTGCACAAAAATGGCGGAATAAAAATGCTCATTTCAAGAACATAAATCCTCTGTTATACAAACCTTTCAGACATGGGGGATCAGACCCTGTCGCCGCCGCTCTTTCAGGCGATAGCTATCACCTTTAATATTCAATGTAGTGCAGTGATGGAGTATTCGATCCAGTACTGCAGCGGCAATCACATGATCCCCGAATATCTCGCCCCATTCACCGAATGACTTGTTCGAGGTAAAGATCGTGGAGGATTTCTCATACCGCTTGGATATCAACTGGAAGAAACAATGGGCCCCTTCACTGGTGAATGGAAGATATCCCATCTCATCGATAATGAGAAGATGGAACTTCGTGAGCGCCTTGATCTTCTCTTCCAGTTTATTCTCCCGATTTGCTTTCATCAGCCGTTCAATGAGCTGTGACGCATTCGCATAATATACGCGGAATCCCTGTTTTACCGCCTCACATCCAAGTGCTACTGCGAGATGCGTTTTCCCAACACCGGGTGGTCCGAGGAAGACAACATTCTCCGCATTATGGATGAACCGGAGAGAGGCAAGATCCTTGATTATGAGCGGATCAAGAGAGGGTTGGAACGCCACATCAAAATCATCAAGCCGCTTCTCAACCGGGAAACTGGCCATCCTCATCCTGATCGAGAAGGCGTGATCCTGTTTGTTTTTCACCTCCAATTCAAGAAGGTAATCGAGGATCTCCAGAGTGGATTTCCCCTCTTTTGCCGCATGTTCAAGGCTGTTGTCAAGCATCTCCTTGATCGTTGTCAGTTTGAGCGTCTCCAGGTTGTAATGGACACGTTCATACACAAGACCGCTCATGGTCTCACCTCACCTGCAAAAACATCGTAGGTCGATAATTGCCGTTCTTCGACATCTGGATATACAATCTCGAAGAAAGGTTGTGAATGCCGAGCATCCTGAGCAAACTGAGTTTTTCGGGAGTTGTTCGCCATTACCTCTTTCTGTAAACCGGTGAAATGCTCTTTGATCCTCACCTTTTTCACGGTAGGAGAAGCCATCTGGTGAGAGCAGATCACCTCAGATCCAACTTTGACAGTTATTGTTGTAGCTTCAAGCTCGAGAAGTGCTTTCTGGCCAGCATACTGGTATGGGACAGAGTACAGGGTTCCGTTATAAGAGAAGTAAGAATCTCTTAGGATCCTCCGTGGTTCCTCACGGCGAATGATATACGGCTTGATCAAACCCAGAGAGGTAAGTATCTCTTCTTTCAATCGGTCATAGGGGATCTCATGGGTGCTGCCATGGATCTCCCCGTTCACCCGGTTACACCATTGGAGGAGTTTCTGATTCATGTCTGGGAATGAGGTGAACCTGTTGCCAAGGAGAAAGTCTTTCTTCATGAATTTGATGGAGTTTTCGACTTTTCCTTTTGTCTGAGGGTTATAGGGTTTACAGACGCGGGGCATAAAACCGTGGTGGGTGAAGAAATCCTCAAACTTCGCGTTCCAGGTGTGATCACGTGCCCGAATAGCTCGTTTGATGATGACTGTTTTGATGTTATCATAGAGGATCTCATCAGGAATCCCTCCAAAGTAGTCAAATGCATTCTTATGGCACTGGATCAGTGTATATACATCTGTTGAAAGGGTAAACTCCATGTACCGCATTCGTGAGTACCCGAGGATGGCACTGAAACAGTAGATCTTTCTCTTTCTGCCATCTACCTCATGGCTCCCGCATTCACCCCAATCGACCTGCATTTGTTTGCCAGGAGGTGTTTCGAAGCGGAGAATGGCGGGTGTCAGATACTGAGGACGGATTGTTCTGATGTAATCCTTGAGGATAGTGTACCCGCCGGTATACCCTTTCTCCTTAATCTCCCGATGGATTCTCCAGGCAGTGAGAGGATATGTGGTGATTCGCTCTGTGATATAGTCTTTAAAAGGATCGAGCTTACTGTGTTTCCCAGTTCGCTTTTGTTTCTTTGGCAATTCATCAGCTGCAAGATATTTTCGCACGGTTCGACGATTTAACCCAGTTATGCGAGATATATCGCTGTTGTTGTATCCTTGGTTGTGAAGGTCACGGATCATAAAAAATCCCTCCTCTGCGATCACCATTGCTGCTCCCTCTCAGTTGATACAGAGAGGTTAGCAGGTGAGCACTTTTAGATCGCCACAAGTGGGCATTTTTACACCGCCATTGACATTTAATACCATTCCCAGTCCCAGGCAACACCGTCTCACGAAAAAGAGCTCTTTATTTCAGCCGTTTTTTCGATCCTCAACACTTATAATCCTTAATGCCGTACAGTGAAATGGGCTCAAAAGATCAGCCCTTATTATAGGAGGAACAATATGCCAGAATTTGCAAATCCATTCGCAGGAAATAGTCTTGACAGAAAGATCACCCATGATGAGCTTGTACGCACCATCCGCTACAGCATGGCTGCCGAGTTTGAGGCGATCCAGCTGTACATGCAGATCGCGGATGCAACCGACAATCCACTCGCAAAAGAGGTCCTAACGGACATCGCTGACGAAGAAAGGGTCCATGCCGGAGAATTATATCGCCTGCTCATCGAACTCGAACCAAAAGAGAAAGGGTTCTACGAAGAAGGCATACAAGAAGTTGAGAAAGAGATTAAAAAGCTGAAGTCAAAGAAATAACCTCTTCCGACATCCTTTTTTTGGATTGAACCAATTGGTTCAATCATCCACCCACCGTGTTAAATTATTTTTAATATAATAAAATTAAATTATCACAGGTAATTCTGAAGAGCGAATCAGGCAGCTGAAGATACGGTTACACACCCCGGTAGTCTTTACAGCATTTGTCCCACCAATAACCTGAATGCTCACAATTACACCCAATAAGACCCGTCCTTAAGAGATCGGCAGGAAGAGTGATATGACAGCAAACCGAATCTGGATCGTTGAAGATGAGGCGATCATTGCACTTGATCTCAAAAAACGCCTTGAAACCAGAGGTTTTGTGATCTCCGGAATTTCAGACACGGGTGTCGATGCCATTGATAAGATTCGAAAGCATCAGCCCAATCTCATATTGATGGACATCACGCTCAAAGGTGATATGGATGGGATCAATGCAGGAGAGATCATACGAAGCGAGATGATGATACCTATCATCTATCTTACAGCATATAGCGACGAACAGACACTCGAACGTGCCATGATCACACAACCATATGGCTATATTAGCAAGCCATTTCTTGAAGAGGAGTTATTCTCAACCATTACGACAGCTATCCGGGAACATTCAATGAGAGAGATGGGATTAACAGGAATATAGAGAGCGAAGGGGGAGATGATAATCACAGAAGTTACGATGCATTGCTATGGTGCTATACCCGGCCTGTCTCAATCCGGGTCAGTTACGGTATCAGATGAACCACTCTTCTCACTCCTCTACCTCGAATCCAATCCGGATACGCTTAGAATGGGAGCAGAATACCTTGAGAGGACCGGATGTTTCACCATAACAACGACAGAGAGCAGATCAAAAGCAGTACACCTTTTATCAAACAACACATATGATGCCATCATATCAGGCCATCAGCACTCTGATCTGGATGGAATTGAAGTTCTCAAACACCTTAGGGCAGGAAATACAACAACACCCTTCATCATCTTCACAAATGATGGAAATGCGAAGACAGTCATAAAGGCCCTGAATTCCGGAGCAGATTACTATCTCCTGATGGGAGAGAGACCAGAAAATACCCTGCCAGAACTCTTTCTCGCGATTTATCAATGTATCATAGAAGGAGACAAGAGACAGAGTACCATAAGAATGACAGGATCACCCGCACCATTCATCAAACATCAGTCGGAAGAAGATACGACCTATCTGAGAGACAAGAAATACCCCCTCCTCTTCAACATGACAAGACATGAGATCATGAACCAGATCATGGTTCTTGAAGGATTCCTCGAACTGGCCGAGGCGATGACTACAGAGCCGGAACAGTCCGGATACCATAAAATGATCAGATCTGCCGGAACAGCCATCCGGCATCAGATTGATTTTGCCAACTCATATTGTGCAATCGGCAGTTGTGATCCCAGATGGCTTCAGATCCATGATCTCATCGATCAGATCCCAACAGAACATATAGCCATCCATTCGTCCTGTGAAGATATATCCTGGTATGCAGATCCGATGGTCAAACTGGTCTTTACCACCATGATACAAAATACCATCATGCATGGTGAAAGAGCTACAGAGATACGGATATCACAAAGGATTGATGGGGAAACTCTGGAGATCATCGTTGAGGATGATGGAATCGGAATACCATATGATCAAAAAGAACGCATTTTTGAGGAGTGTATCGGAAAAAATACCGGATTTGGCCTCTTCTTATCACGCGAGATTCTTGCAATCACGAATAGTACCATCACCGAAACGGGAGAGCCGGGGCAGGGAGCCAGATTTGTAATCTCGATACCACAAGCTGCATGGCGATATAACTAAAAACCAATCCAATTTCAATTGTTTGATATTCAATAAATATATTTTTAATTTATCACAGTAATGTTAGAAGGATGCAGCCCTATTCTCTCTCACCGATCCGCCTCATAGCAACCCTCTTCCTCATCCTGATCACAACCACAGGGATCGCCTCTGCCGATCCGGTCATACACTGGGAGATTATATCCGGGGAATATGATGACACACGTGCCTTTGACATCGTACAGACAGACGATGGCGGATATATCATTGTTGGAGCAGCCATCCACCCACGGGAGGAAGGATATCAGGTTCCGAGTCCCTTCTACCAGGCATATATCATCAGGGTGACCAGTACCGGCGAGATACTCTTTGAGAAGACGATCGATGACGAGAGAACAAGAGCCATCAATGCGATCATCAGGACGCAGGATGGCACGTACGCGATGGCCGGTTCGGTCAGCGATCCGCCGGACCATGACTCGGACGCATACCTTGCACGGATGGATGGAGACGGAACGATCCTCTGGGAACGGACATTTGGTAAAGAGTACTATGATAGTGCAACCGATCTCGTTGAGGTGGAGAGTGGAGGGTTTGCCATCGTCGGAGTTACGACAAAGACCAATGACTACCCGCACAGGGATATCTATCTCATCCGGACAGATGACTCAGGAGAACTCCTCTTTGAAAAGAACTATGGTGACAGGTACACTGATGTAGGTCATTCAATCAAAGCAACCCGTGACGGAGGGTTCATCATTGCCGGAGATGGTGCATTCAGCCTGATCAGAACAGATGAGGACGGCAGGGTGCTATGGACGAGATCACTGAGAGAACCTTCAGATGCCAATTCCGGGATCGTCACAACACCAAATGCTGTCGTGGAGACCTCAGATGGAGATTTCATTACTGCCGGAACAACCCTCTCAAAGGATGGAGATACGTTCACTCTCCATGCATCTCTGACGAAGATCGATCAAAGGGGCGAGATCATCTGGGCGAAAGAGTATCCGGGTGATGGGGTAAGTTCATTCTCTTCGGCCCTACTGCTCGAGAACGGAGAGATTACTGCTGTTGGGGAGACCAGCAGACCTGATCCATTGGGCAATCCACCCATATCAGGAGAGAGTTCGATCTTTCTCATCCGGGCCGATCAGTTCGGAGGTCCTATCATACAGACCTCCATCAGAAGAGGAGAATATAGTTCAGGGAAGGCATTACTCATAACCGGGAACGAATTCATCATCGCAGGGAGTATTTCAGAGGAGAGAGAGGGATATCAGGAGTATGATCCCATGAGATATCTGACCCACGCCTACGCCGCATCCCTCTCGATCGATAGTGATGAAAAACCCGTGAAAGAGCAATCAGTACCCCTCCTCTATGCTCCGGTGCTTGCTCTCCCATTCTTCATCTTCAGCCGACGAAGAAGAAAAACAAGAGAAGATAACGAAGAGAAAAACCCTCCTCCATCATATTTCTGATCAGGAAGGAGAACGCACCAGCATCTTGTACGCTGATCTTTTAGGTATCTGCAAAAGATAAACCCTTTTTTCGGAAAAAGGGGTATGGGGGTGATATCTGATCCGGGAATGTCCCCTGGAGATTATACTTTCACGCCATTCCAGAACTGGGTAGTATTTTTCAAGGCATCGAAACCAACAGATTCGTCTACCCAATGGCCTTGGAACACTCTTCCATTCTCTGAAAGCTCAAACGTGAACCATCCCGTATATGTCCCGGTCTTATCGGTATCGACCCACATGCCGGTAAGCCGGTTTCCGTCAACGGTACCGTTGATCGTGCCGTAGCAGTTACCGGTAAACAGGGTCATATCTGCGGTAGTGTTGACCATGACTTCGCATTCGTCACCGCTGCTATAAGTCCCGGTCACCGATGAACCCTTCTGGGTAATTGTAAAAACCTCGACGAAGAGTCCGGTTTCTCCGTAATTATATGTGGTAGCCCAGGTTTCTGACCAGGGCGTATCCGTGGATGCAGTCACCATTGTTTGGGCAGATGACACCGGAACAACAGTCGTGCCGGAGGGTGGTGTTTCCTGTGCTTGACCTGAAGAGTTCGTGCAGCCG
>NZ_JAUSCG010000116.1 GCF_030651615.1 Methanocalculus sp. | reverse complement strand
GATCTGATCTCATCCACACCACCTTTCTTTTCAAAGGGGGTAATTCCCTCATGCTTGCAGGGATGAAGCGGTATGGTCAGATGGCTGTATGATCTCTCAGAACCAAACCTGGTGAGATAGTACGAAAGGAGTAGATCCGGGTCCTGGGTAAGCTGATGAAGATGATCACCGTCTTCCCTTCAGATGAGTGTAGTGCTGAAAAAAGTGAGCTAAAGGAGATCTGCTGTTACTCCCTGAAGAAGAGGTTGCAGTGGCAATGGCCGTCTGTTACAATCTCGTCTTTATGGTAGATGCAGGGGCAGATGATCTTTGCATCTACATCAGGATCGCCGCTCATGATCCTGCATGGGCAGTACCGTTCCCCATTCCTGACCATCTTTCTTGCAAGCCCCCGGATGACCGCATCAAACTGTTTGGGATCGGGGTTTACCTTAAATCCGTTCTCTTCTGCATATCGCTTTACCCAATCCCGGATCAGCCGGGCTGCTTCAAGTTCATCCATACTTTAGTTTCTCCTATGACTGTTCGCTATGTGCGATCATCGAATCAAAGATCTTCTTCCCGTCAGTTGATCCGAGGATCTCTTCAGATGCACGTTCTGGATGAGGCATCATCACAAGAACATTCTGCTTCTCTGAGAGGACTCCGGTGATATTACCGGTTGCACCGTTTGGATTTGCCGCCTCTGTTACTCTTCCGTCTTTATCGCAGAACCGGAATGCGATCCGGTTTTCTGCTTCAAGGCGGGCGAGATCGCTCTCTGGCACGACATAGCGCCCCTCTTTGTGGGCGATCGGGATCCTGACAACCTCACCTTCCCGGTAGAGCCGGGTGAATGGTGACGTGGTGTTCTCAACCCTGAGATATGCTGGTTCACAGATAAATTTCGGGTAGGAATTGATCGTGAAGACACCGGGTATCAGGCCGCTCTCTGCTGCGATCTGCGCACCATTGCAGATACCAAGAACGAGAGTACCTGTATGTGCGGCTTTTATGACATCCGCCATGATCGGTGTTCGTGCGGCTATCGCACCTGCGCGGAGGTAATCACCGTAGCTGAATCCGCCCGGGAGGATGATCGCATCATACTGTTTGTTGATCCCATCCTTATACCAGATCAGATCCGCTTCAGCACCGCAGACCTCCTGGATGACATAGGCAACATCGCGGTCGCAGTTGCTTCCGCCAAACTGTATGACCGCCGCCTTCATCAGATGACCTCAATCTCGTATGTGTGGATCACCGGATTTGCAAGGAGACGCTCGCAGATTGATCCGGCGATCTCTTCCGCCTTCGTTTTATCCGCCGCATCCAGAGTGATCCTGAACTGATCTGCTGTTACAAGCCGGTCTGTTGCATATCCGAGGTGTGCGATTGCATGCCTGATCGCCTCTGCCTCGGGATTGAGCATCCCTTCTTTTAAGGTGATAGTGATGATGATCTCAAATTTCATAGCTCTTCACTCCTTGCAGATTCGGTTCAATACTGCTGTATATGTCTCCATAACGTCACCCTTCCCGAATCGATAGACATCCTTGTCCATGGATTTCATCGTGCCTCTCTCCCAGAGCCGCATCGAGTCCATGCTGATCTCATCCCCCAGAAGAATCTCATCACCGCATCTTCCAAACTCGACCTTAAAGTCGATAAGATCCAGTTCTATCTTCTCAAAGAACGCTTTTAATACGGAGTTTATCTTCAGTGCCGCCTCTTTGATGATGGCTATCTCATCCCGTGTCAGGAGTCCGAGTGCGATTATGATATCATCGTTGATCATCGGGTCATGCCGGGTATCATCTTTGTAATCAGTGACGACGATGGGTGTGTCAAATACCTGCCCCTCGGTAAAGGGATAGTTTCTGACGATTGATCCTGCGGCACGATTCCTGACGATCACCTCGAGCGGAACCATCGTAAGCCTGCGAACCCTCATCGTCGTCGGATCCTCCATACGGATGAGGTGCGTCTTGATCCCGGCCTCTTCAAGGAGCTGAAAGAGGAATGCTGAAACCTTTGCATTCGATGCCCCTTTTCCTGACAACTGGTCTTTTTTACCGCCGTCAAACGCGGTGATGTCGTCACGGAAGGATACGATCAGTTCATCCGGCTTCTCTGAGAGATAGACGGTCTTTGCTTTACCACTGTAGAGAAGTGCGCCCTTGGTCATAGGTTCTGCTCCTGTATCTGTTTGTCAAGATCCATGATAAGTGGTGTGAGTGCAGAATCAAACCAGCCCCTTCGTATGTATGTTGGGTATATGCAGAGCCGCTCTAAAAGGTTGTATCCGGCGGTGATCTCCTTCAAACGTTCGAGCTCCGGCCATGGGTGCTCGGGATTGATGTAATCGACCGTCACCGGTGAGACTCCTCCAAGGTCATTTACGCCGCATTTGAGGAAGGACCGTGCGTCTGCGAGGTTTGGTGGGATCTGAACGGCAATATCTACAGGGAGGATCGCGCGGGCAAGCCGGATCGTTTCGGCAAACTCTTCTGCTGAGACTGTTCCATCCTCGCCCATGGGGGTGTCGGGTTTTGGGCAGAAGTTCTGGACGATCACCTCCTGGATATGTCTGTTCCGTTTATGAATCCCTGCGATCGTCTCAAGTGACTCTTCCCGGTCTTCCTTCGTCTCACCGATCCCAACGAGAATCCCTGTTGTAAATGGGATCTTCAGCCTTCCGGCATCCTCGATCATCGTAATTCTCACCTCAGGATCTTTCCCTGGTGAATTTCTATGCGCGGGGATTCTGGCAGTCGTCTCAAGCATAAGTCCCATACTTGCATTCACACCACGGAATCGGGCGAGTTCGTCATAGGTAAGGATACCTGCGTTTGTATGAGGGAGGAGGCCGAGCTCGATTG
>NZ_JAUSCG010000114.1 GCF_030651615.1 Methanocalculus sp. | reverse complement strand
CCGGCGCAATTACCTTCCTCTCAATGACGAGTAACTCCTCCTCCTGATAGAGACCCTCAATCCTGAAGATGATGATCTGTACCGTCACCTCTTCCGGCAGAATATCCTCATCGATCCTGATCTCAAATGCAGAGCCCTGGTAGACGATGTCTCCGACACCAGTCGTCATACAACCGGCAGAGAGGGTGCATAAGAGAAACAACCCGATAAGGAGAGGAGCAATAACTCTCATGATGTCAACGTAGCAGAGCTATAAAGATAAAGATTCCTATCAAATCTCTCAGGATAATCGAGAGTAGTTCTGTCTGCTCTCCTTCGCAGTTTGGAGACAGAAATGATTGAGAGATCGTTACAAATAGATGGGGATCAATATAATAATTGTATTACATATGGATGATCTTAAGCAAATTAAAAATTTGATAGAGAAAACCCTCGGTGTCAAGTGTTCAAGCTATAAAGAAGAGTACATCAAAAGAAGACTTCTTTCACGGATGCGCTCTACCGGAACCGGCACGTATGAAGAGTACTCCCGATATCTGGGGAATCATCCGGCCGAATGGGAACTACTCAGGAATGCCCTAACCATCAATGTTACAGAGTTCTTCAGAGATGGCGAAGTATTTGAGATCATCAGAAAAGAGCTCATCCCAAAGATCCTCTCCGAACATGGTCGGATAAGAATATGGTGCGCCGGGTGTTCATCCGGTGAGGAGCCATACTCACTTGCAATGATTCTGTCAGAACTGACACCCCGAAAAGGTAGTATTACAAGCACCATATATGCAACAGATATCGATGAGAAGATCCTTCAAAGGGCAAAAGAAGGCATTTACGAGAGTAAAACTGTAGAGAAACTGAATCAAGCCACAATTCGACGTCACTTTAACGAGCTTCCTGATGGCAGATATGAAGTGAAGCAACATTTAAAAGATATGATTCATTTCCGAAAGCATGACCTGATGAGCGGGGTACCGGCATCACGGTACCTTGATATGGTCACCTGTAGAAATGTCACGATCTACTTCACGGAACAACAGAAGAATGATCTGGCCCGGACATTTCACAGTGCATTGAACAGCGGTGGATTCTATGTTATGGGAAAGACCGAGTATCTTGGCCGCGAAGTGGAGGGGTTATTCTCACACTATAACTCACTCCAGAAGATTCTTTGTAAAAATGATGTTTAAGGGGAAGAAATCACCATAGTTTCTTCTGATCGAGATGATATTCGGGATCATCTACCTTTGAAATACTTTTCAGTTTGTTAATCCTGTTTTTTCTTCGGTTTATCTCAATATAAAGAGTGAAAAGGTTCACTCCAATGAGAATAATGACAAGAAAGAGGCTCACCCAGAGCATTATCCCCTGAGAAGAGAGGAAAAGAGCAAAGAGCAGGACCACAAATGAGATAAGGTAAAAGATGACCCAGGTCCTGAGCATTGGAATCTCCATACCTTCTGTTGATGCTCCAACCCAAAAGAACTTTTCTATATACCAGAGATGGATTTTTCTTCAAGCTGGCACTATCGGTGAAGGTTTTGATCACAACTCATTTTACTAATAACACCACAATTTCTCTATGCGCAAGGATGATCTCATCATCTTCATAGCAGGACTTGTTGTTGTTTTGATAATCAGTCTTCTGGTTCACCCAACAAATCTTCTTCCGGAGATCTCTCTGCTGCCAATGGAGAATCAAGAGAGATCCGAATCCTTGTTTCTGACAGAATTTGCAGAGGCAGAGAATAGGTTCACCTATCCGATCTTTACCATTCAACTGGTCGATAACCCATTTGGTTATCCCCGGGTACATATGCCGGGAGCATCAGTATTTCCGGATGGAACCTTTCGATTAAGTGAGGAGGAGAAGAATTCTGTATTTCCTCTCTTTGGAAAAACACCATACAGTACTGCCCAATATGAAACGTACACCTGGATCGAGTGGGTAACAGTTGGAATACTTGAACAGAGAAGAGGAGGAGTTTCTACACTCTTTTCCCCTCCGCAAACACCGGTCTGGAGGATTCGATCTGAAGTAACAGCAGACAGATACCCGGCAGAAGCACTCTTTCGATATGTCCTGTGTGAAGGGGAGACCGGTGCGATCATCGATGGTGGTGAGATTAAAGGGGCTAAAACGTTCAATAGCATCGTTTTTTTATCAGGAAGAGAGATGTATTTCATCATCTCTGCACACTATGTCGATAGCTACCGAATCATTATTGAAGTTCCAAAAGAGTATCTTTGAGCGGAATTATTAGATCCGCTCGATGGTTACTTTTATTCGATCCCCTGCATTCAATCCATGCCCTTTTGGGACATCGATATTAAACCATAGTGATTCAGGAGGGTCCTGTGACATAAGACAGTCCTTCGTCTCATCAATATGAGCAACAAACTCGATCGTTCCGAGTATCTCTGCAATAGTATTGGTCATAATAAAAGAGGGGGTTTATAGAATAAAATTATATGGCTCGCGGCGTTACCATCCAGGTTGTACTGTTGGAATAACTCCAACGTTTGATCTCCAGATCATCACAGATCTCAGAGAGGATTGCAAGGTTAGTTCCGACCTCTTTTGAGGAGAGACCGAGATCGCTGGCAATGTATTTCGATTTGAAGAAATGCCGCCCCTTCTGTATACCCCCACGTAAATATTTCAGAATCCTGTCCTGCGTATCGTTATACCGGTCACGAATAGTATCTGGTACAGTCATCTGTAAAACCTCTGGTGTTACATTTACGCTCTACCTATATAAATTAGTTGTGTTTCAGGACATCTCTGTCGCAATAATTATGCAACAGGAGCCAGAGAGATCTTTGCAATCAGCTTATCGATGACCTCGCCCCTCATCCCCTCAACAAACTTAATGCTTCCAACGACAAGATGCCCACCACCGTTGACACCCCCACCAGATATCTCTTCACGGAGTTCTCTGACCATCACCGGGATATTCATCATAACCCCACGTGACCGGAGCACTGCAAAGTCAGGTCCAAGGCCAAGCGTGACAACCGGCTCTCCTTCATACTTTTTACATAGAATATCATGGATCTCACCGGATGTCTTACCGGGTGGAGGGAAGGTGAACCGATGTGCGTACATCTCGACATCAGCAATGAAGAGATGTGCCCCGGATGAGAGAGTACGGGATTCGACATGTGGCATCAGCGTTTTAACCTGCTCGGCAATAGCTGCCAGTGCCTCTTCAACAAGGAGTGTTACAAGCCTCTTATGCCGTATCGGGTTCTTATTAAGATTGAGAATATCCTTTACGATCTCACGGCCGTCATTGAATCTGAGCCAGAACTGCTCATAGTCAAGAGCGAGTGCGATCTTTTTGCAATCCTCAATTGGATACTCGTCTGCGACAAGGGCAAGATACTGGGGAATCTCCGGAGAATCACTCCTGTCACCAACCCCTGCGATGGCAGGCAGGTGACGAATCTGTCTTTCTACAGCAGGATTGATCATCCTAGCAAGTTCTGTTCCAATCATACCTGCTGTGAGACCGAAGTCACCGCCGACATGGTACGGATTAACATGTGCCTTCAGGAACGAATCAACGATCTCATCCGGATGATGGTGATCGCAGACGACGATATCAAGATCGTAGACCTGTGCAACCTTATAAGCAGGCATGTCCTCCTCAGTCGATCCATTATCCATCAGGAGGATCAGTGGGAGTTTCTGGCCAAACCTGACGCTGTCCTTCAGCATAAAGTCGAGATCCCTGGTGATATCCTCGATCTCATAAAAAGGAGCCTTTGAAGGGGATCGTTTGAAGAGGTAGTAATCGGAGTCGGAGTCCGATACATGCTCACGAATCAGCGCAACAACTGCTGTTTCAACAGCAGCAGCAGCAGAGATGCCATCAGCATCCGCATGATGACGGAGGATTATTGGCTGTTGCGTAAAGACGGCACGCCGGATTATCTTTGCGAGTTTTCGCATCTCAGGTCTGAGTTTCGTTAAGACTTCACTCTCGACAAGGAACGGAATATCATCCGGTTCGGACTTCTGGTCAAGCGCCTCGACAATCCTCTTTCGAACAATGTCTGCTTCGTCTCCATCAAGACGGTGGAGAGAGGATACTTCGATCTGCAGCTGATTGTTCCTCTTCATCACCTCACCGGATATCTGGACGATATCTCCGGTATTTGCCTCAGGATATGCCCTGACTCCGGCTTCGACAAATGCAGCCGCATTTTCTGTACCTGTCTCATCAAGGATGGTAAAGATGGTGGGTCCGCTCGTCTGTTTAACCTGCCCAAGTTCTCCTTCAATGGTGACACGCCGTCCAATCTTCTGTCCGAGATCAGAGAGTCTTGTAGTCTTAACCTGCCTGCTCACAAGTTTCGTCGAATAGTCATCGAGGACCACTTCACGGAGATCGATGTTTCCGTTTGGACGAACCTGTGCAACCATCACAAGAATATCAGTTCTCTCCTGATGCTGGGTAATTGCATTGCTCTTATGAACAAGTCCTTTTACAGAATTATTCAGCATAACAAAGGTTCCAAAGTTTGCAAAACCCTGGACAGTCCCAACATAGACATTACCTTCCTGTACATCCTCAAGCTCACATCCTGGCCCGAGTTTATAAACAATCTCTTTTATATCGGTCATTTGATCTCTCCATTCTATATTCATTCATTTTGTGGCTTACACAGAGCCAGTAGCCGGCACTCTCCGTCCCGACGCCCTTTGGCGATGATCGTATCACCATCATAGAGCCTGACATGCTTCTTTGGCCGATAGATCCACTTTTCTCCCCGTTTAATTGCAAGGACGATCATGCCGGTGACAGCGCCAAGCGACGCCTCTTTCAGGGTCTTTCCTGCAAGAAAAGAGTCTGCTTTTACATCAATCCGGGAGATGATCTCATCAGACTCCCGTATAATCTTCTGGAAAATCGGAGGTATCTCAATATCACGTCTGATCACATCAACAATTGAGAAGGCGGCACTACAGATGGCATCAGCAAATGCTGACATATGCAGCAGGCCCCGGAGGCTTTCAACCTGTTCAACTCTCTTTGCAGCCTCAAGAACCCAGAGTTCAAGCCGCAGGCGCATCGAATCCATACGATCGTTAAGCCATACCACTTCTTCTGCAATATCCTTGCTGTCAAAGAGGAGCGCAGTATAGGCTAGCCCAACAGCAAGTTCACTGATATTCTTCATCTCGACGATTAAGAAAACTGCGCGATCAAGGTCGTCAACCGCCTCACCGATAGCCGGCTCCATTGACGGGAGAGGTACACCGGCAACCCTGCAGAGGGGGGCAATTCCATCTTCAGGCCCTTTTGCAAGAAGTACATCTCCTTTCAGAAGGCGTGTATATTTATCCGGATCATATGTCCAGACACGTCCTCTTCGTATCGCAATGAGCCGCATGCCTGTGGTGCTCTGAAGACGAACCTCCCCAAGAACAACATTATCCAGATCTGATCCCGGTTCAATCTCGACACGGATGGTTACCTCTTCAGCCTCCGGGAGAGCGAGCCGCATTCTGACAGGGATGCGTATATCCTTTAAGAGTACCTTTGCGATCTCAGAGGCAGCATTCGAGATCCTCTCTGCCCCTTCTGCGATCTGGAGGAGACCACTCATGGATTCGGCCTCTTCCATCCTCCGTGCGCCAAGAATACTGGTGATCCGTGCCTGGTACAGGAGTCGGTTCATCGTCTCCTCCAGATTGACCACTTCACGTGCAATCTCTTTGCTCTCAAAGAGGATTGCAGAATATGCCAGATCGACCATCAACTCGGAGACATCCTTCATCTCAATGAGGACATCTTTAAAGTTGACGGGCTGACGATCAAGGTCGAACATATCTTCATTACTACTTTCTCTTTCACTACTTATCACTATAGCAGCAGGTGTATCATCAAAATCAGCACACTCGCTCCAATAAGATCGATACTGCTCGTGACCACAGGAATGCCGAAGTTGTCAGGATCATATCCGAGTGAGAACGAGATGCTCGCAGTCAGGTAGGCAAGTCCGTTTAAAGCCGTTATTACGATGAGACCAGAAATGGTCGATACTACCACCATCATCAGAAGTCCAGGAGAGTCGAGGTGCATAAGGATGGCTGCAACGTGCGCGATCATCGCCATCAGTGGAAGGATCATGAGCGCGTAGAGATAATTTACCATAAAACCGGATAATACCTCGCGGTCAGGGATCAGTTTTGGTTCAATAGAACCCATATGCATTCCTGTCGCAAGACGTGAACATATTATTCCTCCGATTGCTCCGCAACCATTCATAAAGGGCGGTATGAGGATGAGGAGAGCAGCAGTTGAAACAAGTTCATCCAGACCTTCGGTATAGATCACCCCCGCAATCGTTCCAAGGATACAAAGTGGAGCAAGGAGCGGCAACCCTTCCCTTATTATTGATCGTACAACATCGGTCCCCCCGATTGTTGTGACGACACTCAGGGCGAGGAGGAGAAGGACGACGATAAAAAGGCAATTTTGCCAGAAAGGAGAGAGATTCACGATAAAAACAGCAGAGACGACAAGAAGAGGGAGAGTTACTACATCCCCTGCTGTAGTGACGGTCGGAGCACCCACCAGATCAAGATCGAAACCATAACGATAGGTTCCAAGCGAGACAAGAAGGGTGATCAGCGTTACGATCAGACCTGCAAAACATCCTGAAATGACAGAGATGAGGATCATCTCCATCACAGATATTATCTCAAGACCTGCTGCTTCACCAATTATAAATCCAATCAGACCAACGATTGCAGCTATGATTATAGTCAGGATGAAGGTCGCCTGGAGGTTATCTCCAAGGACGGATCCCCTACCATATTGAATATCAAATGCACCGAGATGCATCGCCGATGCAAGCCTTGAGGAGAGTATCCCGGCGATCGCCCCTCTCATATTGATGGAGGAAGGTACAAGGATCATCAGTCCCGGTATAAGGAGAAGGAGTTCGTTGACTGATCCAAGATAAATGCCTGCGACTGATGCAAGGAGCGTACTGATGAAGAGGGCCACAAATACAATCAGAACGTCCCGGTAACGGTGGGTGAATCCTGCTATCATCTGGTTCATCAAGTAATCCCTCCATAGCCATCAGTCCCGAAATGGTATCTCGATCATCGTACAATCATTTGGAAAAAGAACTTCGCCGTGATAGTATTTCTTTGCATCCTGTATATGGTTTGCCGTCTGGGTATAGCGTGAACTGATATGAACCAGGGCAAGCCGCAGTACAGAGAGATTTCGTGCGGCAGCACCGGCTTTTCCTGCGGTCGAATGGAAGACCTCGTCTGCACGTTCTTCTTCAAGATCATCAAATGTCGCATCATGGATGAGGAGATCAGCACCATACGCTGACTCAGGCCAGAACCTGAGAGGTCGGGTGTCACCGGTATAAACGACTGTTCTCCCCGGCCTGTTCTCCCCCATCACCTGATCAGGTTGAATGATAATCTCCTGGCCGTCAACTGTGACGCTCACATCCTCTCCCCGCTGAAGACGCCCAAAAAGAGGGCCTGGAGGAACACCAAGTGAGATCGCCTGATCACGGTCAAATCTTCCCGGACGTTCATCCTCTGTGAGAATAAATCCGAAGCTTTCACAGCCATGCCTTGTGGCAAAGGGGATCACCCGATAGCCATCAAACCGAATTTCTTCACCATCCTGCAGTTCCACTGCCTGGATAGGAAAAGACAAACCCTGATTCATCTGCCTGATGATCGAGACGAACTCATGAACCCGCCGGGGACCATAAAGCCGGATTGGCTCCTCCCTCCCATGAAATCCCATCGTCTCGAAGAGGCCGAATAACCCGAGGTAGTGATCCGCATGCCAATGGGAGATGAAGATCGCGTTAACGGTAAACCCGGTTCTTGCGCGCATCATCTGTTGCTGTGCCCCTTCCCCGCAGTCGAAGAGGATCGTATCAGATCCTCTTCTGATCATGATGCATGAAGGATTCCTCTGTGGTGTCGGTAGAGCACCAGCCGTTCCGAGGAAGTGAACATGAAGTGTCTCTCCGGCGATCAGTTCCACCCCCTGACAACGGTGAGGCTCTCTTCAGCTTCTTTCAGATCCCTGCCTTCAACAACGACGATGCCCTGATACTTTCCGACAATTGCCTTTGAGACCATCGTCCAGTCGATAGTCCCTTTCTGCAAGGGAAGGTGTTCATCAGATCCACCATGGTTGTCATGAATATGGAGATGATCTGCTGAGGGGAGATGCTTTAGGAACTCTTTTACAGTACCGGTAGTATTCGCATGACCAAGGTCGATCGTTATGCCAATGCCTTCGATCCCCTCGATCATCCCGAAGAGTTCGCCCGGATCCCTGCAGAGAAACTCTTTGATTGATATCATATTCTCAAGACAGGCGAGGACGCCATGCTCTTGAGCAACAGTGCCGATCTCTTTGAGTGCATCTTTCTGGAGCAACCATGCACGACTTGGATCAAGTTTACTGAGAGGTGAGAGGTATCCCGGATGAATAGTGACCCGATCGGTAATATCTGCTGCATGCTCGATACAGAGGCAGACCTGCCGGATCGACTCCCGCCAGATCGGATAATTGATCGAGGCGAGATTTAAGTCTCCATAAGGTGCATGCACCGTAACACCCAGACCGGTGCTTTCCAGGACCTCGCAGATACGGTTTCGTTTCAACGGATCGTCAAGACGGTAGTTCCCATCTGCTGAGATCTCCCAGCCGTCATACCCGATCTCTTCAATTCCAAAGACCCATTGTGGATCATCCCATACTTTCGATGAGGATGAGAAGTAGAATCCCGTAATCATCGTATACCGCCCATATCTTTGAGAAAACGGCGAATTTCATCCTGGAGAGACTCAAGTGTCGTATTGTTCTCGATCCTGATATCTGCATCTTTCATAGCAGTGGCGAGCCCAAAACCACATTCCCGTTCGTCACGTGATTGCAGATC
>NZ_JAUSCG010000112.1 GCF_030651615.1 Methanocalculus sp. | reverse complement strand
CAGGCAACCTCTGATGAGAAACCGATCTTACTTACAAGCCCGAGTGGGTCATATTGGTACACCCGGTCATAGGCATCGGTTTCGACTGCGGTGAAGATGACGGGGAAATCGAGATTTACATCATTATATGAGATATAGAAGTACCCATCATCGCCCCATTCCGTTCCCCAGCTGTTCCTGACGATGAATGCCCCATCGTCCTGAGGTTGGGTACTGAAGTTGGTTCGACTGAATGTGTCATCCCAGCCGGTGATGATGACTGCATGGTTTGCCTCTTTTGTAATGGCTGAATAGAATGCGAATGTCTCAGGGTTATAATCAGAGGGCTGATAGCTGAAAGCCACAAAGAGGGCTCCGTATTCTCTGATTGTACTCTTTAACATCCCGATATCAAGGTCTCCGTCACGGAGGGGGTAGATGTAAACTGTCTGTACTCTCTTCACCGGGGGAAGATCCTGGGGTGAGTAGGTTGATCCGACCCGATAGGGGTCGTCAACCTCGAGTATCGGCCCTGACCCTCGTGCAAGGTATGCGGTGGACATGAAATGATCCCCGCCATAGTCATAATCGAACCCCTCCGGGTAGATCGGTTTAAGGATATTCTTCATGTTATTCTCTGAGAAGTCCCATCCTTCATCCGGGAGGAGGTACGATTCAAGCGATCCATATGCTGCAAATGCCCAGCAGGTGCCTTCATTCCCCTGATCTTTCACCGGCGATACCCTTCCTTCATCCCGGAGATCGAATCTGGGTGTTTCAAAGAATTGCTGAATTCTGTTTTCCTGTGTGATCTGCATACCTTTTGTATAGGAGAAGTCAACAGGTGAGGGGATGAACCCGGTTATTGCCTCCTCGGCAGATTGGAAGAATAAAGATCGTTCTGTTAATTTTTCATGGTATTTGAGAAACATAGGATTTATCGGTGCCATGGTGAGGTTGGCAGAAGAATCTGCGTTATATGATTCGACCGCTGTTTGAGAGTCCAGAGCATAAGCAGGTGTAATCAGAAGGAGAAGGAGCAGTATCGTTATAGACCAGGAGAGTGTCGCAGAGTGTTTGATCATACGTCCTTTTCGAATCCCTTTTTATTTAAATCTATATCTCTTGCACATATTCTATAATGCTTATAATATGATTTTTAGATACTATGTGTGAGAATTGTCTAAGTTTGGTTTTTTCTAAGATTTTTTAGATCCAGATGCGATGCCTGCTCTCCTGCTATGATGGGATTTCTGTATAGAACCGGTACCCTCATCAGAAACCCTATCTCCTGCCGCGTTGAGATAATACTATGATTGAGCGTATCACCGAACGCGAGCGTAAGGATCTCGGCATTGCCTGGTTAGCGCTTGCCCTCGCGTTCACCCTCGCACTGGCAGGGGGAATCTCTGTCTCCGGAGTGGATCTCGGGATGGTGGCACTCTACTTCATCCTCTCGCTGATCACCGTCGGGGTGGGTTTTGTCCTCCATGAGCTTGCCCACAAATTCACAGCGATCCGGTATGGGTACTGGGCGGAATTTCGGAAGGATAACCAGATGCTCCTCGTTGCTGTTGCGATTGCAGCCCTTGTCGGTGTCGTCTTCGCAGCACCCGGTGCCACGATGATCTATGGGCCAAACCTCTCAAAACGTGAGAACGGGGTTATCTCGGCATCTGGTCCGATCACCAATCTCATCCTCTGTATTCCGTTTGGATTGCTCCTGATCGGAGGGATGACATTTGGCCTTGGCTGGTTTGCGATCCTTACCGGAGCTGTCGGGATAAAGATCAATGCGATGCTCGCTGCGTTTAATATGCTCCCGTTTGGCCCGCTTGATGGGAAGAAGGTGCTCGCCTGGAATCCGGCGGTCTTTGGGGTGCTGATTGCGGTGTCGTTCGTCTTGTTGTATGGGGCGCTCTTTTACCTCTGATTATGGGGGCTAGGGGGCGTGAGATTTTCTCCCCATTCTATATTCTATTGAATCTCTGAAAGCTGGCTTTTTATATCCCCGATTTCATGAGTAATAACATCCCATACAATAATCCAGTTGATTGAAAAATAGCCGTGAATGATCTTATCCTGTATTCCACTCATCTCTTTCCAGGGGATTTGAGCATGAGCGCTCTTCATCTCAGGAGAGATATTCTTTGACGCTTCGCCAATGATTTCTAAGGCCCGGGATACGATATGTTGAAGATCCTCATCTGAATAGAGGTCATCAATGGTTTTATCTTCGCATTTTTTCTGGATGTAATCAATCTCATGAATAATATGGCTGATATAAAATGCATCTGTCTTCAAATCCAGATCACCTCATCAATAACAACCGGTCTGATTCTGGAATCGAGTGCATGTTCTGCGATAAGTTCAACGTTTTTGCCGAAAATATCCTCGAGATAAAAAATGCATTGCATAAATGTACGAAAACGCTCTTTCTCCTCTTCAAAAGAGACCAGAAGATCAATATCACTCATCTCACCGGCTTCATCCCGTGCATATGATCCAAACAATCCGATCCGTTTAATGCCAAATTGTCTCTGAAGTGTTGGCATCTCTTGTTTCAGCCTGTTAATAATCTCCCTTTGATGGAGGGATCGGGTTCCCCTCTTTTCGATTACATTCACTGCCTTACCCCCTGTCATGAAGAAATGCGTATTCCATGGTTATGAAATGATCGAGGTTCCCCTCTGGTATTTACTCCGGATCTTATCGTTTTTCTCTCGGTTCCTTTGATAATCATAGATAACTATTCAATGGGATTGACCAACGTTCCAATGGGATAACTATATTCTCCCGAAGCAATAACAGGAGTGTAATGAATGACATCCAGTATGTGTATGATGCCAGCGGCCACAAAAAAAGTGTCATCATTCCAATAGAACTCTGGGAACAGACGCTTCAACTCCAGAAACCCCGGATCTCACCCTGCAATCCTGAGGAGTGCTATGGAATTTACCGTGACACTATAAAAAATCCAGATAAGGTTGCCCGGTCACTTCGGAGAGAATGGATGCGCATATGACATCGTATCTAATCGATACAAATATTCTTATTTATTATCTGGCTGGCGCTCTTCAAGATGAAGAGAGATCGTTTATCGAGAGAGTCATTCTGGAATCCTTTAATATTTCAATAATAACCCGAATAGAGCTTCTTGGATGGAAAGGGCACACCCATGAAGGTCTGGAGAAAGCAAAGAAGCTACTTGATTGTGCAAGGTGCCTCCCTTTGACAGTTGCAATTGCAGAGAGCACCATCGATATTCGAAGCTATGCCAATATCTCACTTCCTGATGCCGTTATCGCCGCATCTGCTTTATCACTGAATGCGATTCTAATCACCAGGAATGTAAAAGATTTTCATGATGTTCCGGGTTTGGTTATTTATAACCCATTTTCCAAATAACCATATTTGCCCGAAAAATGTCATCGGATGTTCTCAAAGATGCGAATTGCCACCTCTCCTCACTTCTCTCTCTTAAATCCTTTCCAATTCCCCCACCACCTTCCTCCCCCTCTCCTTTGCATCCTCAAGCGCCGTCGGATGCCCTTTAATCCCCTTATATTCATCCATATTATTGGCGATGATATTATCCTGATATTCAAATCCGGTATCGTTGAAGAATGCGGTGATCACCGGGTATGCTCCGTCAAAGACATGGTCCCAGTTCTGGCCTGCTGTCGAGATGAAGAAGCCCTTATGCCGTTTGATATGGTGATAGTCAAAGTAGAGATCCTTTAAGATGAACTTCCGGGCCCAGTAGACCTGTCCCCGGTCGATGAATGCCTTCAGTTCAGCCGTCACCCCCATCGAGTAGATGGGAGAAGCAAGGGCGAGGATATCAGCATCCAGGATCTCGTCAAAGAGTGGGGTCAGCTCATCCTTCAGAACACAGACCCCGGTCTTATGGCAGGCATTACAGCCTTTGCATGATGAGAACTCAAGCTCCCGGAGCACCACCTTTGAGACATCCGCTTCTTCCGATGCTACCCCTTCAAGGAACGCATCAAGGAGCGTCTCGGTATTTCCATGCCGTCTTGGTGAGCCTGAGATCCCGATCGCCTTCATGCAACATCTCCTTTCATCTCACGCATCGTGGCGATGACCTCATGAGCAAGGGCATGAGCATCTCTCTCTGCTCGGGGATGCTTATAGATCGCCCCCTTCTCATCGACATTATTCACCATCAGGTATCGTATATCCTTATTCTTCACATCGATCACATGGAAGAGGCACTTCACAGACGGAATCGCCGCATCAAAGACATAATCCCAGTCCTGGCCGGCAGACGAGAGAAAGATCCCGATTCGTTTACCCTTCCGATCAGGTGGGACAATCGGGAGTTTCAGGACGAACTTCCGTGATCTGAAGACCTGCGCCCGGTCGATAAGTGCCTTTGCCTGGGCACAGATCCCCATACAGAAGATAGGGGCAGAGAGGATGATGATATCGGCATCGATGATCTTCTGTTCGACCCAGACGAGATCGTCCTTCTGAATACAGGTATTCAGCTTCTCACAGGCATTGCAACCTTTACAGGGGGCGATAGTGATATCGGTAAGGGCATGCTTCTCCACCTCGACACCCGGCTCTCTCTGCATGGTATCGAGCACCCAGTCGAGGAGTGTCTCTGAGTTGCCGTGCCGGCGAGGGGAGCCTGCAAAGGCGAGGACCTTGATTGGCATACCAGATGATCATCCCCGGAGATACATAAAGTCTCGCAGATGAGGCTGCCCGCACGAACCACAGCCATTCCCTGATTGAGAAATCCATGCAACCGCCCTTTTGCAGCTTTGCGCCCTGCCGTGAAGATCGTTCTATATCCCTGAAAATGGGATCACGCTCAAGGACGCAAAGTTTCTCTCTATCGGTGTTAGCAACCACCTTTGCGTCTTTGCGGCTTTGCGTGAGTTTTCCTCTTTCTATCTCCTTTGAAATTGGATCACGCTTAAGGACGCTCAAGGATGCCAAGCTCCTCTGTATCGGTGTTATGTAACCCTCCTTTGCGTCTTTGCGGCTTTGCGTGAGCACTACTCTTTACTCCTCAAAATTATATCACGTTAAATCCCTCATCAGAGGAGGCTGTTGCACGATCTCTGTCATCTCTGTTGGTTTTTAACAAGATCATCCTCTCTATTCGTGCAAAAAGCCTCAGATAATCCTCATTATGATCCGGTCCAGAACCCCTTCTCCTCACGGGCAATCGACTCAATGACCCCTGGTGAGAGATCAGAGATGGCATGATAGCTTCCATGAGTCCGTTCTGCGATCATACGGCAGTACCCAAGAGATAAGGACTGGCCGTTTTCTGCTGCTTCCGTATCGATGACAATGGTGCGTATTCCACATTCTGCAATTATATCCGAGAGCATTCCAAGCTCCTGGCGAATGGCCCCCTCTCCTGCATTTGCCCGACCGTCTGAGATGAGCATCATTATCGGGATGATATCATGCTTCTTTCTCATCTCGCGGTTCAGTACCTCAAACCCCTTCTGAAGACCTGCGGCAAGCGGTGTCCGTCCACCGGTTGGTATCTCTCTCAGCCGCCGCAGTGCGAGTTCGGGGCTCCGGGAGAGTGGGAGGATGAGGTCGGCTGATGTTCCCCGGAACGCAACAAGACCTACCCGGTCACGGTTAATATAGGCATCTTCGAGCAGCGAGAAGACAGCCCCCTTTGCACTCTCCATACGTTTCTCAGTACCCATCGATCCGCTTGCATCAACGACAAAGACACAGGCGACCTCAGCCTTTCCCCGCCTGCGTACCTTTCTGAGATCCTCATCCTGTATGACGATCGCATTACCGTCCCTCTCTCTTCCAGCCTGCTTTGGTGCTGCTGATCGGATCGTCGCATCAATAGCGATTCCCTCCCAGCGATCTGTTTCACCGGTGCTCCTCCGGCGGCCACGGGGTTCTTCGGTTGGGGTCTCTATACGCTTTCCATCCCCCACCCTCCTCAGATTCCGATCCGGTGCCTGATCTCTCCATATACGTGAAGTATCCCTGCCCGATCCGATACCATGCTGTGCCATCCTGCTGGCTCCGGAACCTGGTGAACTCTTCTCTTCAAAATCTCCCTGATCGTTTCCTTCCCCTGGTGCCTCATCATCAGGGGGGTCCGGGATCATCTCGTTAAGGATCTCCGGATCAAGCTGCGGCTCTTCAAACGGCCTTCTTCTCATCCGATGAGGGAGGGCGAGCCTCATCGCTTCCCTGATATCCTCTGCTGTGACCTCCCGCCTGCCTTCGAAGGCTGCGATCGTCTTTGCTGTCCGGATAACGGTGATCTCGGCACGATGCGTAGTTATACCGAGTTTAATGCATGCATCAACGACCGATCGGATGAGATCTTCAGAGACCGTCGTCTGTAAAAGGGTCTCTCTGGCCCTCAGTATTGCTCTCCTCAGCTCATTGCAGGCTGATTCCTGCCGATCCTCAGCCCCTCCCGGATCGGCACCCCATTCCAGAACTGCAGCGATGACAGCCATTCTGTCTTCCGGATCGGCCATCCCTTCGACTGAGATCATCAGGCCGAAGCGGTCGAGGAGTTGTGGGCGGATCTCCCCTTCCTCAGGATTCATCGTCCCGATCAGGATGAATCGTGACGGGTGGGAGATCGAGATCCCCTCCCGCTCAATAATATTCACCCCCATTGCGGCGGCATCAAGGAGGAGGTCGATGATATGATCGTCGAGGAGGTTCACCTCGTCGATATAGAGGATCCCCCGGTGTGCCGAAGCGAGGAGGCCCGGATCGAGGGCGGTGATCCCCTCCTTGATTGCAGTCTTCAGATCAAGCGTGCCAATGACCCGATCCTCGGTTGCTCCAAGTGGAAGGGTGACGATCCTGACCGGTCTTGTTGCAACCTCTGCTGCATCCGACTCCTGACAGATTCGGCAGCACTCATCAGGGCAATCCGGATCACAGGAGAACGGACACCCCGGGGTGATCCGGATCTGTGGGAGGAGGGCTGCAAGTGCCCGGACTGCCGTTGACTTGGCTGTCCCCTTCTCTCCGCGTATCAGCACGCCACCGATCATCGGATTGATTGCATTGAGGATGAGGGCGCGTTTCATCTCATGCTGCCCGACAATAGCGGTGAACGGGAGGGTTTGATGAAGAGGGGTGTATCGCATCATTCCACTATTCTCATTATTGTTATTACTAGTTATGCATCATTCAACTAAATTGCATACTATTTTAGATCAATTGTAAGAATTATTAAAACAAATCTGCTCACTACGTAGCCATTGGATGGGGAGGTATGAAAAGTAATGGATAATCAGAGTTTTTCACTCCCCGATCCGATCCGGGATCGGCCCAGTCATCTCACCATCGTTCCTGCAAGATTAATTTTTCATATTTTATCATAATTATTTAAAATAAATAATTACTTTTTGCTATCCTACATTCTATCCTCCTATTTATTACCACAAAGAAATAAATTTTTAACATCTCACTGCTGAATAGTTATCATGTATCGATTGCGGTGGTTCCTTCTCATTCTTCTCATTCTCATGCTCTGCTCCGGTGTCTCCGCAGCAAACATCGAGCGCTCAATATCGCAGAATGGAGATGGCACTGTCACTGTCCGGCTCACCCTTCCTGATGATATGATCATGGGAATTACCGAGGTGATTCCAGCTGGGTATCTCTTCAGTGGAACGATGCATCCGAACTATCAGACTGAGATTGAAGGGGTCAATCTTAGATTTGCTGTCATCGGGGAGGAGGAGATCGTCTATACTCTGATAGGATCAGGTCTGCCGGAGATCGATGGGACCACCCTCCCAATCTCAGAGGGTGGTGTCACCACCAGAGTACAGTCTCCTGCACCTGTTCTTGTGGTCATCGGTGCGCTTGCTCTGGCTGCAATCACGCTCCGGAGGCGCATACCATGAGATGGATCACAGGTCTCATCCTGCTTCTGCTCATTATTGCACCTGCCGGTGCGCTTGCATCTGCCGAAGATGATGCCCGGAATCTCCTTGCCGCGGGGATACTTTCAGAGATGAAAGGAGAAGGTCCTGGTATCGATCTCCTCCGTGATGCCGCCTCTCTCTATCCTGATTACCCAAGAAGCATCACCGACTCAGGCGGCAGGGCTGTCATCCTCTACCGTCCTCCTGAACGGATCGTCGTGATGAACTCAAATGCCGCTGATGCCGCATCAGTCATCGGCCTTTCTGATCGGATCGTCGGGGTCGGTGATACGATCACAAAAGCTCCGCTCCAGTTCCCAGATCTCGCCGGTCTTCCGAATATCGGGAAGTACAACGAACCTGATATCGAGGCAATTCTCGCTGTACGCCCCGATCTCCTCATCTCGTACGTGCTCTGGCCGGATACCGAGAAGCTTGAGCGGCATCTCCCAAAACGGATCCCGGTTATCAGAATGGATCTGTATAAGGCGGATATCTTCAGATCAGAACTCTCAGATCTCGCTCATATCACCGGAGGATCAGAAGAAGCGGCTGCATACCTCTCCTGGTATGATGATATACTCTCGCTTGTGAATGAACGGGTCGGCTCGATACCTGATGAAGAGCGGGTTCGTGTCTTCATCGACTACGGAAGCGGGAAGAGTTCTGGCCGCAGAACGATGTCTGATGGAACCGGTATGCATGATATCCTGGTCGCGGCAGGGGGACTCAACGTCGCTTCCGGTCACGTGAGCGGATATGCTGATGTCGAGAATGAGTGGGTGATCAGCCAGCGGCCTGATGTGGTCCTGATCTGGTCCGGGAAAGGCGGGTATATCACTGGTGAAGAGGCGCTCTTCCGGGAGTCACGGGATGATCTGATGGGGATGCCGGGGTTCAGTCGCATCCCGGCGGTCAGGGATGACAGGGTCTATGTCATCTCGTCTGCATTCGGATTTGGAACCGTCTCACCTGTTGCTGTCCTCAAGGTCGCATCATGGCTCTATCCGGATCGATTCGCTGATATCAATACCGATGCAGTTCATGCAGAGTATCTGAGAGAGTTCACCCATGCCGGTGAAGAGATCAGGACGAGTGGGACCTTCTACTACCCGTCTGGGTGATACGTGATGGAGCAGAGCCGTATACTCGATGGGTATCTGCAGAGGACGAGGAGCAGAATTCTTATCCTGTTTGCTCTTGCACTCCTCCTCCTCCTCCTGACAGGGGTAGCGGCAACACTCGGATCGTATCCTATCAGTGTCCTTGAGGTCTATGCCACTATCTTCGCAGGGCCTGGTGCCGGATCAGAAGCAGGGACGATCGTCTGGGATTACCGTCTCCCCCGTATCCTGATGGGAATCTTAACCGGGGCGGCCCTCGGTCTTGCAGGTGCAGTGATGCAGGGGATCCTAAGAAACCCCCTCGCAAGCCCTTTTACCCTTGGTATCGCCTCAGCTGCGAGCTTTGGAGCATCACTTGCGATCATCCTCGGAGCCGGGTTCGTTGCAGGCGGCTATCTTATCGCTGCAAATGCCTTCATCTTCACCCTGCTCGCTGCAGCACTTGTTTACGGTCTTGCACAGGTACGGGGGATCACCCCGGAGACGATGATCATGGCCGGGATTGCGATTATGTACCTCTTCTCGGCACTGACAAGCTTTCTCCAGTACATCGGAACCTCTGAAGATGTCCATGCGGTCGTCTTCTGGATGTTCGGGAGCCTCGGGAGGGCTACCTGGGATACCGTGACGATTGCATTCCTGATCTGTGCCCTCACCTTCCCGATCTTCATCTTCTATGCCCGGAGCATCAATGCCCTTGCAGCAGGTGACGAGACGGCAGCAAGCCTCGGGGTCGCGGTTGAACGGGTCCGGCTGATCGGGATGGGTGGCGCCTCCCTCCTGACAGCAGGGGTGATCTGCTTCACCGGAACCATCGGGTTCATCGGGCTTGTCGCCCCCCATATCACCCGGATGATCATCGGTGGCGACAACCGGTTCCTCCTCCCGGGAACCGCACTAATGGGTGCTATCATCCTGCTTGCGGCTGATAGTATCGGAAGGATGATAATGGCCCCGATGATCCTCCCGGTCGGGATCATGACCGCATTCCTCGGTGTTCCTTTCTTCCTCTATCTCTTCCTGCGCAGGAGGCGAGACTATTGGTAACAATTACGGTCAATAACCTGAACTTCTCGTACCAGAGCACCAGAATCCTCCATGATCTGACGTTTGAGATAAAGAGCGGAGGTATCACCTGCCTCGTTGGGCCGAATGGCTCGGGCAAAACGACACTGATCCGCTGTATCGATACGATCCTCAGGCCGATCGGGACGATCCTGATCGACGGTCGAAATATCCATGATATGGGGAGGAGGGCGGTTGCAGAGATGATCGGATATGTCCCTCAGACCGGGGCGAGGATTGCAGCTGCTACCGTCTTTGATGTCGTAATGATGGGGCGAACCCCGCATATGGGGTGGCGGTCAACAGATGAGGATCTCCGGTATGTCGAGGAGGCGATCCGTCTCCTGAATATTGAGGAGCTTGTTGATCGCGAGTACAACGAACTCTCCGGTGGGCAGCAGCAGAGGGTATTGATTGCCCGTGCCATTGCACAGAACCCCCGCGTCCTCCTCCTTGATGAGCCGACGAACAGCCTTGACATTCACCATCAGCTTGAAGCACTCTCGACAATTCAAAGACTCTCAAAAGAGACCGGGATCACCGTCATCATGGCGGTCCATGATCTCACAATCGCTGCACGATATGCCGATCACCTGATGATGCTGAAGGATGGCAGAATCGTTGGTATCGGAGAGCCAGAAGATCTCATCACCGAGGAGCGTATCCGCGAGGTGTACCAGGTGGAATCGCGGATATTTATGGATCCTGAGGCCGGTCTCATCGTCACCCCTCTGCGCCCGGTAGCAGGTCTGATACCATGAAGATAGCAGCCATCGTCTGGGGATCAGATGCGACCCTCCTCTCAAAAGCCGCAGAAGCCGAATCGGTCGGGTGTGCGATCACCAGAACACATAAGATCAATGACCCGGATGCTCTCTCCCGTTTCTACCTCGACCAGAAGGATGCAGACATCATCCTCCTCCATCCATCGCAGCATTCGGTATGGGACGATCTGATCCCATCGATCCGATCTGATATCCCAATCATCTCATTCGGCTATGATCAGGCATTCTGGAGACTCTCAAACGTTCCGATCAAACTTGTCGCTGCCGTATCTGCATATGCCACGCATGGGGGCGAGGAGAACTACAGGCGGATGATCCGGCTTCTTTCTGCTGTTGTCGCGGGTGATACCTCCAGGATAGAGGAGCCTCATCAACTCCCCTGGGAAGGAATTTATCATCCTGATGCACCTGATACCTTCCTCAGTCCGGAGGAGTACCTGGCATGGAGGCCGAAGCGGCATCCATCGCGGGTTGGGATCGTCTTCTCACGGGCATACTGGGCAAACGGCGATATTCTGGCTGTTGATGCACTGATCAGAGAGATTGAGACGTTTGCAGATGTCATCACCATCTTCTGCCTTTCAGGTGGCGACCTCGCACTTGGCGCCCGGTCTGGCCCTGAGGTTGCCGGGGAATGGTTCGGCTCTGATGTAGATCTCATCATCAACCTCCAGCCGGTCTTCCGATCCGGTGATCAGGGTGTGGCGGAAGGCTGTTTTGAGCGTCTTGATTGCCCGGTCATCCACCCACTCCTCCTGTACCACCAGAGTCAGGAGGAGTGGCTTACCTCGACTCTTGGTCTTCCTCCGATGGAGTGCGCATGGAGCGTCGCTCTTCCCGAGATGCAGGGGATGATCGAGATGCTCCCCTTCGGATCAGAAGAAGGAGAGATCCACCTCCCAATACCTGAGCGGATCGACCGAATCACAAACCGGGTGAGGTCATGGCTCACGCTCAGAGCAAAAGACCCTGCTGATCGGAAGATAGCCTTTATCCTCCATAACAAACCCTGTTCATCAGTTGAGGCAACAGTTGGCGCCGGAGCCCACCTCGATACCCTTGAGAGTACTGCCCGTATCCTGCATGTGATGCAGGCAGCAGGGTATCGGGTTTTTCCTCCGGCAGATGGAGATGAACTGATCGGGACGATACTGGATCGGCGGGCGATCAGTGACTTCCGGTGGACAACGGTCTCATCCATCGTCAGATCAGGAGGGGCCCTTGCCCTGATCGGAGAGGAGGAGTATCGGGGCTGGTTCTCCGAACTCGACCCCATGGTTCGTTCTCAGATGGTCGCGGCATGGGGTGAGCCTCCGGGTGAGGAGATCGATGGCATACCCCCGGCGATGGTACATGAGGGGCAGATCATCGTCACCGGGGTCTCCTATGGGAATGCCGTCGTCTGTGTCCAGCCGAAACGTGGGTGCGCCGGGTCACGATGTGACGGCTCTGCATGTAAGATCCTCCATGATCCTGAGGTGCCGCCGACACACCAGTACCTGGCGACCTACCGGTGGCTCGAACGGGTCTTTGGTGCCGATCTGGTCATCCATGTCGGAACTCATGGCAACCTTGAGTTTCTGCCGGGAAAATCTGCCGCACCCTCCGGTCGGTGCTTCCCTGATCTGATGATCGGCAGCATGCCGCATCTCTACATCTATAATGCAGATAACCCTCCGGAAGGGACGATCGCCAAACGCCGTGCGGCAGCGGTGCTCATCAGCCATATGCAGACGGTGATGCAGGCTTCCGGCCTCTATGGTGAGCTGAAGGAGCTTGAGACCCTTCTGGACGAGTACACCCGCGCTGAGGCGGATGATCCGGCACGGGCACACAGCCTTCAGCACCTGATAGCCGATGCCGTCACTGCATCGGGCCTTTCTGAAGAGATCGGGATGCCTGCTGGTCACGATGGTTTCTCAGAGTATGTTTTGCGTCTCCACCGATCACTCGGAGAGATCGCCTCTTCACGAATACCTGATGGGATGCATATCTTCGGAGAGCGACCTTCTGGTGAGGATCGGATCCGGTTTATCCATGCGGCGGCCCGGTTTGATGATGCCATCTCCGCTGCACTTTTTGGGCCCGGATACGGGAATGAACCGTTGAAAAATCGTGAAGAGAGTGAATATGCTTTCGTGACCGCGATCCTCAGTGGTGCAACAGATGCTGATGCAGTCCTCATCGCCTGCGGCCGCCCCCCGCTCCCGGGAACAGCAGCTCAGATTGCTCTTTTGAGAGAACTGATCCGGAGCCTTGAGAAAGGGATCAAAGAAACAGATGAGATCGCAGCTCTTCTGCATGGGATGGAAGGCGGTTTCATCCAACCAGGTCCTTCAGGGCTGATCACACGGGGCAGGCCCGATATCCTCCCAACCGGCAGAAACTTCTACTCCCTCGACCCTGCAACGGTCCCGACGAAGGCGGCATGGATGGTCGGGAAGAGGCTTGCAGATGCTCTCATCGCTACATACCGGGAGGAGCATGGTGAGTATCCCCGTTCGGTTGCGATGTACTGGCAGTCGACCGACCTGATGTGGGCAGATGGCGAACAGTTTGCAGCGATCCTTCATCTCATCGGTGTTGAACCGATCTGGCGGTCAGGCCGGGTCGTCTCGTTTCGGATCATCCCGATCGAAGAGCTTGGACGCCCACGCATCGATCTGACCATCAGGGTCTCTGCCATCCTCCGTGACTGCTTCTTCTCTTCAATAGAACTGCTTGATTCGGCGTTCTCTCTGGTTTCTGCACTGGATGAGCCTGATGAAGGGAATCCGATTCGTGCACATACGCGGGAAAGCGGCACATCAAGGCGGCTCTTCTCAAGCCGCCCGGGTACCTATGGCAATGGGGTCAATCTTGCGGTATTCGCCTCTGCATGGAGGGAAGAGAAAGATCTTGCGGAGATATTCATCGAGTGGAACGGGTACTCATATGGGAATGGGGATGCCGGAACGATTGATCAGTCCGGCTTCTCTGCATTACTCTCGACAGTACAGGCGACCTTCAACAAGACATCAACCGATGAGTATGATCTCACCGGCTGCTGCTGTTACTTCGGAATTCACGGCGGTATGACCGCAGCTGCACGGCATCTCTCTGATCATCCGGTTGAATCCTACTATGGTGATACCAGGACCCCGTCGCAGGTGGAGGTCAGGACACTGGCTGCTGAGATTCAAAGGGTGGTCAGGTCGAAGATCTTAAATCCTGTCTGGATTGAGGGGATGAGACGGCATGGGTACAAAGGGGGAGGCGATATCGCAAAACGGGTCGGTACTATCTATGGGTGGGAGGCATCAACCGGTGAGGTGGATGATCGGATATTTGACGATATTACAAAGACCTTTGTTCTGGATGAGGAGAACCGCACCTTCTTCCGGGAGCAGAATCCCTTTGCACTGGAAGAGATCGGGCGGCGGCTCCTCGAGGCGGAGGCGCGTGGCCTCTGGAAACCCGACCCTGAGATCTCAGAAGGGCTCAGGGAGACCTATCTTGAGGTGGAGGGGTGGCTTGAGGATCGGCTGGATGGATCAGATGGTGAGATGCAGGGTGGCGGGATTCACATCATGACGATGGATGAGATCCGCAGGAAGAGATCTGACCCCTCCCGATGATCTGATCCGGGTGAACCAAATAAAAAATTTTTATCTTGTAATACTGTGTATGTATAATTATGGGATATAGTACCTTGAGGATACCTCTGCTCTTTATCATCATTGCCCTCAGCATACCTACGGGTTCAGCCATCTATGCTTGGGATGGGATCCCGGTTGAGCCGGTGATTGTGGGTGAGATGAATGGTGAGGTACTCTTCTTCGGTACATACGGGCTGGATGCACCTCCTATTGATCTGAGGTTCAACCTCCCGTCCAAACCGGTCTTTGCCAGGATCTATGCCGGTGTCTGGGGGGGGACCGAACAGTATACCGGATGGGCGGATATTACCGTAAATAATATCCAGAAAGCACGGTTTCAGCTTGAAGGGGAACGCGATCGGAACCGGGATGTCTATGCAGCAAGCCATGGATCCTACTGGATCGCCTATGATGGAACCGATCTCCTCAGGTCCGGCCAGAACCTTGTTTCAGTGAGTACAAGCAGAGGAGAGACCGGCAACCGGCTTGACGGGCGGGTATATGGGGTGATTGTGATCGCCGGTGTCGAAGATCCCGCCTCCGGACGGGTGCAGTACTGGATTGCAGAAGGAAATGAGAACCTGCATGGAGAGGGATGGGCAGGGACAAACCCGACCTGGAAAGACTCCTCGACAACGGTCTTTGAAGGTGCCGACCTCAACGGGTTGAAAGAGGCGGAACTCTTTATTACACTCATCGCATCAAATGCCGGTCAGCCCGATTATCTCCTGATCAATCGCCACGATCTTGGGATTGAAGGATCAGATGGTACCCGTGACATCGGGAATGAACGATCATTCTCTGCGACCGGCAAAGAGGGGATCCCGTCACGGTATATGGATGCCGAGCGGTTCGATGTCACCGGATATGTCAGGGGTGTGAACGAGATCACCTTTGAGCGTGGGCGTGACCTCGATTTTGATGGTCAGATTGCAACAACCGGCTCACTGATTGAAGGGGAGGATTATATTCATCCGGTTCTTGCGGTTCTCACGCTGAAGAAGGATGCAGGCCATACTCTTCCTGATCTGGCTGTAACGGCGGTTAAAACCACAAATGCATATGCCGGTGAGACCGCGACGGTGACTGCGGATATCAGCAATTATGGCGGTCTTCCGGATGGTCCGGTGAAGATCATCTTCAGCGCTGACGGCAAACAATTTGCAGAAGAGACGGTCACCCTATCGTATGACGGGCAGGTATCAGTCTCTGTTCCCTGGAAGCCGGCATCCGGGACGATTGCCTTATCAGTCACGGCAGAGGTGGCAGGGGATCGAAATCCCGACAATAATGAGATGGTTCGTACGATCACCGTCGGCACCCCTCCTGATCTGGCGGTGATGATACATAATCCGGTCAGGTCCGGGGCAGGTACGGCGGTTCCTGCAGAAGCAAGTCCGGTTCCGGCAGTGCTTGGGATCGCAGCCATTTTCTTTGCCCTTCTCCTCTTCAGATTCCGGTCAGGGGAGATGATCGCAGGCGTTCTCGTCGCAGCACTCGTCATCTCCTCACTTGGAGTCATGATACCGGTTGCCTCGGCAGATGGCGGGTATGTCGCCTATGATCTCCCGGTCACGATCAGGAATAATGGCGGAAGCGATGCCCCTGCATTTGAGGTGACCGTCTATCTGGACGGAGAACGGGCTGCGGTGATGCGGGTTGCCGAAGGGATACCGGCAGGGGGTCAGCATCAGGTCGCTATCCCGATCTATACGACACCGGGCAGGCATACTGTCAGGGTGGTGGCGGATGAACGAAATATTCTGAAGGAGCGGAATATCGCTGATAACAGCATGGAGATGACCTATGTCTTTTCGTAGTATTGCGGTCGTCCTCACTCTTCTCCTTGTCTGTACTTCCTCAGCCAGTTATGCTGGTGATAAGCCCCTTGTCACCACGTTTTATACCGATCTCCCGGCGGCATACTCATTCTCGACCGGGAACAGCACGTATGGGGGTTCGCTCTCTCCAGGTGATGGGTATGCTGTACAGCTTCCGTATGCCGTACCGGATGGTGCGGAGGTACTCTACCAGCGGATCTATCTGTACTGGTCATGGAGCCGGATCGGTCAGGATGCGATCTACCCGTCCTTTCAGGTTTTAGCAGATGGTATGCCACTGCCTCTCATCGATCGGTACACCGATTCAAAGGGCTTCGTCTCTGCAAATGACTTCTTCTCAGGGATGGATACATATGAGCCACCACACCCTCTCCATGGAGATGGGGAGATCACCATTTCGGTTGTGAATGGTGCGGATGATACAAGGACGGTCGTCCTGATGGGTGCTGCTCTCCTCATCGTGTACAGCTCTGAGCTGCCGGGGATGATCTGGGTATCTGAAGGATGCGATATGCTCTATGCAAGCCATGGGATCACGCAGGCGATGGCCAGTTCAGCGATCCTCTTTGAAGGGGATGTGAGAACCCGCGATCTCACAACCGCAGATCTCCTCCTGGTTGCGCCATCCGGCGGGCATACACGAACCGAGATCCCGCAGAAGAATGCCATATTCATCAACAGGGAGAGGGGGGGCAACCTCCCGGGTTTCATCGAGTCGATCATCGCTGCGATCTTCCCCGGATATAACGGGAAGGTCTGGTATGATGCCTTTGTTTCTGATGAGATCAACCAGATCGGAGTCGATTACCGGGATGTGAGGCAGTACCTCCGGGAGACCGGCAATACTGTTCTTGTCAAGGATAACGGGGACTATCTTACCCTGACCAATGCGGTCCTTGATATCAGGTACGGAGGGTGATAGAATGGCAGCGATCATCCAGACCGAGGATCTGCAGAAGCGGTTTGGCAGGGAGGTGATGGCCCTTGACGGTGTTACCATCTCTGTTGAAGAGGGTGAGTATGTTACCGTCACCGGGAGGAGCGGCAGCGGGAAATCGACATTGCTGAATATTATCGGCTGCCTCGATCAGCCGACCGGTGGTACTGTTCGGATCGCCGGAGCCACGGTGGATTACACCAATCAACACCAGCTTGTTGATCTCAGGAGGACGCGGCTTGGTTTTGTCTTCCAGCATTTCAGCCTCATCTCCGGAATGACGGCATCTGAGAATGTCGAGTATCCGCTGATCTTCTCCGGTGTCCCAAAGACCGAGCGGAAGAAGCGGGCGATGGAGATGCTTGAGCTCGTTGGGATCCTGGATCGGGCCGACCATCTCCCGGGTGAGTTATCGGGTGGTCAGCAGCAGCGTGTGGCGATATCACGGGCACTCGTTGCAAACCCCTCTCTTGTGCTTGCGGATGAGCCGACCGGAAACCTCGATTCGACGACGGGTGGTGAGATTATTTCGCTGATGAAGAGCATCAACGATGAGTCGGGGACGACATTTCTGATCGTCACGCATGAACCTGGGATCTGGATCGGGACCGATCAGACGATCCATCTTGCTGATGGGAGGCTGGTTGCATAATGGTGCGGCTCTCCGATGTTGCGACGGTCTCCTTTCGCCAGGTGACGAGGAAGAGGCTGCGATTCCTTCTGACGATGCTCGGTATTGCGATCGGTGTTGCTGCGGTCGTCGGTGTCGTCTCACTTGGGGAAGGGGTGCGTACCCTCTCTGTTGAGATGATAAAAGACCAGTCTGATCTGACGCTCCTTGAGGTGAATGCCGATATCCGGGACGGGGTGATGATACCGATCACCGGCCAGAAGATTGGAGAGATAGAACGGGACCCTGCTATCGCAGGGGCGGTGCCATCTCAACGGATCACCTATGCAACCGAACGGCAGACCTTCATCTCTGCACTGGATGCAGCGTATAGCGGTTTTGAATCGGTCTTTACACCCACATACCTGGATGGACGGGGTGTACAGACGGGTACAGAGGAGGTGGTCTTCGGCTACGATCTTGCAGAGACACTCCGGAGGTACGAAGGGATCAGGATCGGTGATCGGTTCACCCTCCTCCTCCGCGATTATGACGAGGAGGGGCGGCCTGCCGATATCAGGCAGGAGTTCATCCTCGTCGGCGTTCTCAGAGAGCGTGGAGATGAACTTGATCTCCTGATGATCACCGATAGCGGCAGAACGGAGGGGCCGTTTGACTCCGTCTTTGTCAGGGTGGAGAGCCCGGATATGGTATTTCCTGTTGTTGAACGGGTGAATGGGCTTGGTTTAGCTTCACATGGCGCATTTGAACAGATACGGGCGGTGAACCAGCTCTTTGATATCATCGTGATGGTCCTCTCCGGATTCACCGGGATCTCGCTTGTGATCGGGGCACTCATGATCATGAACACGATGATCATCTCGGTCTTTGAACGGACACGCGAGATCGGGATATCGATGGCGATCGGGGCGTCATCCGGAGATATCCTCCGGTTAATCCTCTCCGAATGCCTCTTCATCGGGATCGCGGGTGGTATCCTCGGAAATCTCCTTGGAGTCGCTTTTGCAGGGGTGATCAACTCAGTCGGGAGAAATTTTGTCATTGCAGAGCTTGGTGCAGGATTCTCCGGGTTTGCTGGTGCGGATATTGTTATGGTGACGCCTGAGATCCTTCTTATCGGGATGGTGATCGCAATTGTGCTATCACTCCTTTCCGGGATCTATCCGGCACTGAAGGCGGCCCGACTCCATCCGGCAGATGCGATCCGTTCACTCTAGGGGGAAAGTATGCGGGATGTCACATCTATTCTGATTGGAATGCTGGTAGCCGCCCTCCTCATCGTTCCGATAGCATCAGCAGATACCTATGTCGGCGGTATCCCGCTAAAGACCGTTGAGGAGGGTGTTGTCTCAGGCGGACTGTACTATGATGCCTTCTATGGCCTCGGTGGGACGACGGTTCAGAAAACTTACTCCATTCCGGCTCATACCGGTGTGAAATGGGCCCGGCTCTATGTTGCCGTCTACTGCGGTAATATGCGGGAGAACTATCCGGTGGCGATGGATGTTCGGTTTGATGGCGATGGCGACGGGATCTATGAGCGGTCCTGGAACGAATATTTGAACTCCGGGTACGGCTGGCCCGGAGAAGGGGGAGCCGGCCCTGTTGAGTTTGGGAATGGGAACCGTGTCACGAGCGACTATCTCTACTGGTATGATGTCGGTGGCCTGATCAAAGGTACAAAGGTGAATGCCGAAGTGAAGACGGCACGGCCAGCAGGCTACACCGGCACCTTCGACGGCAGGATCAAGCTGGTTGCCCTCGTTGTCGCATATGATGACGGGACGACTGATCAGGTCTACTATCGGGTGAATCAGGGGCATGATGCCTCCTCCTATCATGATGAGGTGTATGTCGGCCAGACCGGTTTTGATCTCCCTGTCGCCGATGATGATCCGGTTGCTGCCTCCCTCTCGGTGATCCATCTCTCAAGCGTTGATGGAAGATACTGGATCAATGGCGAGGAGTTTGAAGGGAGGAAGCCGCAGGGCTCGTACTCGGGATCGAACCGGTGGGATGTGCTTGATTTGGTCACTGGAGAGTCTGCTCTGACTCTGGATTATCAGAAACAACCGGATGATACCTTCTTTAAGATTCCGCTCGCCCTCCTCACGATCTCTTATCCTGAGGAGGAGCCGAAGGTCGGCGAAATATCAGTTGAGTCAACACCAGCTGGTGCCTGGGTCTTCGTTGACGGGGTGAATACAACGAAGAAGACCCCGGTTCTTATGAAGAATATTCTGGTTGGGGATCATACCGTCGCCGTGAAACTGGCAGGGTACAAAGATGCCTCTCTGGAGGTGGTCGTCATTGAGGATGATCTCGTTGATCTTATCTTTAAACTGGAACGGGAGATCATCGCACTTTCCGGAGACGGAGGAGGGGGTGCAGCCGGTACCGGATATCATGGCGGTCCCCTTGACCTGTACCGGAGGGGTGAGATCAATGGAACACTCAGTATGACGACTGCCGGTATCTACACCGGTCTCCTCGAGGTCGGGAAAGGGGACGAACAGACTCATCAGCTCTTCCTGCCGGAGAATGCAACGGTTGCTGATGGCCGCCTGTATGTCTACACCACATGGGGGCATAATACGAATAGCAGGGAAGGGAGAACACCTACGGTTAAGGTGGTGATGGACGGGTACAGCCTTCCGCTGGCGGCGACCTATGGAGATCGGAAAGGATATGGTGCGTTTGACTACCTCGTCAATACCTTTGCCTTTGATCTGGATGAGCGGATCAGATCATCTGGCAATTACACCTTCAGAATCACCAATGATGGCAGTTCCGGGGATACATTTGCCCTGTATGGCTCATCCCTGCTTATCCTTTCAGAAGTGCCTGATGCACCCGTGATAGAGTACTGGATCACCGAAGGGTGTGATGCAGTCCTTGCCGATCCCGCGTTTGGAACAACGACAGAGGATGCGACAACCACCGCATACTTTGATGGTGTACCTGACATCGGGATGATATCGCATGCAGAGTTGATCGCGGTATCGACGGCGGCATCCGGGCTTGGAGGCGATCTGAACCGGGTTATGATGAACGATATGGAGTGGGTCAACACCCTGACTGGCGGATCATCTGAGATCTCCCTCATTAAGCTGCCGGTTCGTGATCATCTCATCGAGTCTGAAAATACTGCTCTCCTCCAGAGTTATGCAGACGATGGGGGCACCGGTGATTATATGGAGAACCGGCATCTCATCCTCATCATCCGGAAGAGGGGAGTTGAGGATGCAGTTGATGATCCATCTCTCATTATCATGCCTGAAGAACGTCTTTCTGTCGGGACGGCGGTGTATGCAGTGGATGATGGCAGGATCCCCGCGACCCGTCTTGAGAGTGGTATGTTCTCACTGATCATCAGTGAGGGGAGCCGGGTTCAGAGTGGTGAGGGGTATGTCTCATCCCGCCTGACCCTCAAACCGGTCATACATATACCTCCGGGTACTGGGACTGTGCCCGGGATCGCCTTTCAGATCGAGCCGCAGGATGGAGAGATCGATATCCCGATCATCCTGACGGCACCTGGCAACGAGCAGTCGATCATTCTCTGGTATGATCCGCTTCTGAAGGATTGGATCTCTGTCACCTCACGGTATGATGCGGGTTCAGCCACGG